>JACMOT010000451.1 GCA_014377915.1 Tardiphaga sp. | reverse complement strand
TTCGGGATTTCCGACCGGGGTCGGGTACTTCTTGGCTTCAGTCATTACACGCGCTCCAGAATGGCGGTCGAGGCGGCATGGCGCACGCCGAGCAGGCCACCGGTGCCATGCGCGATGGCGAGATCGCAATTCGGCACCTGCACCTTGGGATGGGCTTCGCCGCGCAGCTGGCGCACGGCTTCGAGGATCTTGGTCATGCCGCCGCGGTTCACCGGATGGTTGCTGCACAGGCCACCGCCATCGGTATTGAACGGCAGCTTGCCGACGCCGGAAATCAAATTGCCGTCGGACACGAACTTGCCGCCATCGCCCTTCTTGCAGAAGCCAAGGTCTTCGAGCTGCATCAGCACGGTGATGGTGAAGCTGTCATAGATCGAGGCGTACTTCATGTCCTGCGGGGTAACGCCGGCTTCCTCGAAGGCGCGCGGGCCGGACCAGACGCCGGCTGAATAGGTCAGATCGAGATCCTTGCCGCCGCGCGGGCCCTTCATGGCTTCGCCGTGGCCGATCAGGCGGACCAGCGGCCGCTTCAGGCTCCTGGCAATTTCAGCCGTGGTGACGATCATCGCGCCGCCGCCGTCGGAAACGACACAGCAATCCATGCGATGCAGCGGGTCGGAGATCATCGGCGAGTTGATGACGTCCTCGACGGTCACGACATCCTTCAGCATCGCGTACGGATTGTATTGCGCGTGATGCGACGCGGCCACCTTGATCCAGGCGAGCTGCTCACTCGTGGTGCCGTAATCGTGCATATGACGCATCGCACACATGCCATAGGCATTGTGCGTGGTGGCACCGAACGCGGTCTCGAAGTCGGCTTCGGCGCCCTGTATGCGCGGCGGCATCGCGCTGGTGCGCGGCTTGCCAGCGAGGGTCACCAGCGCGATCGAGCACTTGCCGGCGGCGATCGCCTGCGCGGCGTGGCCGAGATGGATAATGTAGGAGCAGCCGCCGGTCTCGGTGGAATCGACATGTCGCGGCTTGAGGCCGAGATAGTCGACCATCGGCCACAGCCCGCCCGGCGCGTCGCCGGCGCAGAAATAACCGTCGACGTCCTTATGCGTCAGTCCGGCATCTTCCAGAGCGCCCTTGGCGACTTCGGCATGCAGCTGTGCAAGCGATTTATCCGGTGCATGCCGGGTCGGATGCTCGTAGATCCCGGCGATGTACGCCTTGCCTTTGATGCTCAAGAATTTCTCCGCTGGTGTTTCGTTCCCGCGAAAGTCTTGGCGCGTCGGGACCACATTGGCAAGCCGCGCAAACGCGCGGCCGGTTTGCGGAAGCAGATTTCGCGGTGCGGAATGGCTTCCTGTCCCGGCTTTACGACGCCGCTGCGCGCGGCGTCGCGTCCAGGGCTATCGCCCTACTCCGCTGCGATCTGTCGCGGCGCCGGCGGCGGGTTGGCGAGGTCTTTCGCCAATTCCGCATAGCGAAGTTTCGCGGCCTGGACGGACGCCTCCTTGACCGGGCCGTAACCGCGGATCTGGTCGGGCAGCGACAGCAACGCCACCGCGGTATCCACCGTCAGCGGCGACAGCAACGCCAGTACGGTAGCGACGTCCTTCTCGTAGCCGGCGATCAGGTCGCGCTCCAGCCTGCGGTCGGCGCTGTAGCCGAACACGTCGAACGCCGTGCCGCGCAACCCGCGCAGGCCTGCCAGCACGCGAAACAGCGGCAGCATCCAGGCGCCGAAAACCCGCTTCCTCGGACGGCCGGAGGCGTCCGTGCCAGAGAGCATCGGGGGCGCCAGGTTGAATTTGATCTTGAAGTCGCCCTCGAATTGCGCGGCGACCTGCTTTTCAAACCTGCCGTCGGTGTATAGCCGTGCGACTTCGTACTCGTCCTTGTAAGCCAGCAGCTTGGCGTAGTTGATGGCCACCGCGCGCGGCAATTCGTCATCATAGCCGCCCTTGATCGCGGCGTCGCGCACCGCGCCGACCAATCCGCGATAGCGGGCGGCGAGCGGGGCGTTCTGGTAGTCGGTCAGCAGCGCGCTGCGGTGAGCGATGATCTCGTCGAGCGACATCTGATCCAGCGTCTTCGCAGCCACGGTCTCGTCGGCGCCATTCAGCATGCCGGCAAGCCGCGCCGGATCGGCGGCGGCGAGGCGGCCGAGCTGGAACGCCAGCCGGTTCATCTTGATGGAGACGCCATTGAGCTCGATGGCCTGCTCGATCGAGGCGCCCCGCAGCGGTAGCAGCCCCTGCTGATAGGCAAAGCCCATCATCATCATGTTGGTGGCGATGGAATCACCGAGCAGCGCTTCGGCCGCCTTGGTGAAATCGAGGAAGGTCGATTCCTTGCGCAGCGACATTTCCAGCACGGTGTTGACGCGACGAGTCTGAAAATTGAAATCGCGGTCGCGCACGAAGTCGGCGATCGGGATCAGATGGGTGTTGACGATGCCGTAGGTGCGGCCGGCCTCGCACAGGCCAATCGTATCCTTGGCAATCGCCACCACCTCATCGGCGGCGATCAGCAGGTCGGCGGTGCCGGTGACGATGCGTGAGCAGGTCACCTCCTCGGTGGTCTCGGCGAGCCGGACGTGGCTCAGCACCGCGCCGCCCTTCTGCGCCAGGCCGGACATGTCCAGGATCATGCTGGCCTTGCCTTCGATATGCGCGGCCATGCCGAGCAGCGCGCCGATGGTCAGCACGCCGGTGCCGCCAACGCCGCCGACGGCAACATTATAGGGTCGGTCGAGGCCGGGCCGCGTCAGCGGCTCGGGCAACTCGCCAATGCTGCCGAGCTCGACCGGCGCCTTGCGCTTCATCTTGCCACCATCGACGGTCACGAAAGACGGGCAAAAACCCTTGAGGCAGGAATAGTCCTTGTTGCAGGAGGACTGGTTGATGGCGCGCTTGCGGCCCAGAGGCGTTTCCAGCGGCTCCACCGAAATACAGTTCGACTGCACCGAGCAATCGCCGCAACCTTCGCAGACCGCGGGATTGATGATGACGCGGCGCTGCGGATCCTCCAGCGTGCCGCGCTTGCGGCGGCGGCGTTTTTCGGCGGCGCAGGTCTGCACGAACACGATCGCCGAACAGCCCGGCACCTCGCGCAGCGTCTTCATCACCGCGTCGAGTTCGTCGCGATGCGCCAGCCGGGTACCCGGCGCGATGGCGGAGGCCGGATAGGCGTCGGGATTTTCCGACACCAGATAGATGTCGCGGATGCCTTCGCTATGCAACTGGAAGGTGATCTGCTGCGGCGACAGGTCGCCGTCATGTTTCTGGCCGCCGGTCATGGCCACCGCGTCATTGTAGAGGATCTTGTAGGTAATGTTGGCCTTGGAGGCGATCGATTGCCGGATCGCCAGCGAGCCGGAATGGAAGTAAGTGCCGTCACCGAGATTGGCAAAAATGTGCTTCTCGGCGGTGAACGGCGCGATGCCCGTCCACGGCACGCCCTCGCCGCCCATATGGGTGAAGGTCTCGGTCGAGCGGTCCATCCACAGCGACATGAAGTGACAGCCAATGCCGGCCAGCGCGCGGCTGCCTTCCGGCACCTTGGTCGACGTATTGTGCGGGCAGCCCGAGCAAAAATACGGCGTGCGGGTGATCGGCACCACCGCCTGTACCTGCGAGGCGTCGCGGCCGTGAAACCAGTCGGCCTTGGCACGCAGCAATGCGGCGATCTCCGGGTCGATCTCCATCGCCAGCAAACGGTCGACCAACGAGGTCGCCACCTTGGCCACGCTCAGCTCCTCGGCGAAGGGCAGGAAGCGCTGGTTATGGTCGTCCATCTTGCCGATGATGCGCGGACGCAGGCCGGGCGAGTTGAACAGCTCCTGCTTGACCTGGTTCTCGACGATCTCGCGGCGTTCCTCGACGATGAAGATCTCCTCCAGACCCGCCGCGAACTGGCGCACGCCCTCCGGCTCCAGCGGCCAGGGCATCCCGATCTTGTAGAGACGCAGACCGATTTTCGCCGCGACCTGCTCGGTGATGCCGAGTTCGCGCAGCGCCTGGCGGACATCCTCGTAGCTCTTGCCGGAGGCCATGATGCCGAAGCGCGCGTTGGGCGAGTCCATGGTGATGCGGTTGATATGGTTGGCGCGCGCAAAGGCGATCGCGGCAAACCCCTTGTAGTCCTGCAGCCGGCGATCCTGGACGTAGCGGTCGTCGGGCCAGCGCAAATTGAGTCCGTCGGCGGGAAGCTCGAAATCGGTCGGGATGTTGAACGGCTTGAGTTCGTTGTTGAGGTCGATCTCGGCGGTGGTCTCCACCGTCTCGGTGATCACCTTCATGCCGACCCAGCAGCCGGAATAGCGCGACATCGCGATGCCCAGCAGACCCATCTCGATCATCTCGTGGATCGACGACGGGTAGAGATAGGGCATCAGCGCGGAGATGAAGGCATGGTCGGACTGATGCGGCACGGTGGAGGATTTGGCGCCGTGGTCGTCGCCAGCGAGGCACAGCACGCCGCCGAACTTCGCGGAGCCCGCGGCATTGCCGTGGCGGAAGACGTCGCCGCAACGATCGACGCCGGGGCCCTTGCCGTACCAGATCCCGACCACGCCATCATATTTGGCGCCGGGAGAGAGGTTGAGCTGCTGGGTGCCCCAGATCGCGGTGGCGGCGAGGTCCTCGTTGACGCCCGGCTGGAATTTGACGCCGTATTCGTCGAGATGTTTCCGGGCCGCCATCAATTGCTGGTCGTAGCCACCGAGCGGCGATCCGCGGTAGCCGGTCACGAAGCCGGCGGTATTCAGCCCGGCGGCACGATCACGGCGGATCTGCGCCATCGGCAGACGCACCAGCGCCTGGATGCCGGTCAGAAAGATATGACCGGAACCCTGGGTATATTTCTGGTCGTGACTGATCGGGCCTTGGTTGATTCCCATCGCATCCTCTTCACTGCCGCCCGGATCTAGTCGTCCGGGCTCTGTCGCGTGTCGATTGGGAGCCATTCGACTCCGTTAGAACCACTCTATGTTGGTTTCCCGGGGCAAGGCACCCCATTTCTCGGCAACCGTGACCCGCAGCCGAACAACGCAATTTCGTGATGAAAATTCCCGCTGCTGATTTCGGCTGTGTCGCCGAGGCAGCGTTTGACGCAAGGAGATAAGCGCGCCGATGGCGTCTACCGCATCGCAGCATAACTCGGAGCGCTGGAAAACGTCGGTGAAATCGACGCCCCGCCCTATTCCGAAAAAAATCTCGCCGATGGCCCGGATCAGATCAGCTTCGCGAAACGGCTTTAGTGGGCAGACATCTTCGGAAACAAGGCGCGCTGTGCGGGGCAGCATCCCACAAAGGCCATGCTTAATCTGGAACGTCGGGCTTTACGAGGTATTAACTTGTTGCCAGTCTCACGACATCAGGCAAGGAGACAGTCATGACCCAATCACGTAACTGGACAACGCCGCGTGAACCCGCAAGCGGGGTCGCCGACGTCAATCATGCCGGCGCGCATCATCATAATTTTGGCGAGGAACACCATCACAAGCCGACCAAGACGATCATCGGCGTGTCGGTCCTGATCCTGTTGAGCTTCCTGCTCTATGAGATCAACTACAAGAGCGTTGATACGCATTCGTCTTCATCATCGCAGCAGATGATGGCCATGAGCAATCGCTAGGCTGATGCAATCTCGGTTTCGGGCAGCACAGCCCGAAACTGAAATCCGTGGGGGTTAGTCGAAGGCACAATGCCGAAATGGTCGGCCCCGAAGACCCGGACGCGGTGCTGCTGTTCAGTCTTGGGACTGGCGACCCCGTTGTTGCGGATCTGCTGATGGCCATGGCGCGAATTGCGTTTGACGGCCCATTGAACGCCGCTCTCAGCCAGCGGTGCCTGAAGGGTGGCCAGTTGTTTCGCCATTCGCCAGAACATTCCAACCAGTCGGGTATAGGTCAGCTCCTCGAGGCCGGCCACGCTGCTGTCGGCGGGGATCGCAAAGCTTTCAACCTCCACGATCGGCCCGGAATCGACCCGCTCGATCATCCGGTGAACAGTGGCGCCGAAATTCAGTTGCCGCTCATGCAAGGCCAAATGCGCCGGCGCCCTGCCAGGATATTGCGGCGGGCCGGGATGAAAATTGTAGGCGCCGTAGCCGAGACGGTGCAACGCTTCCGCGGGCACGATGACGGTCGTGGTGAAGGCGATCAGCCGGGCGCGGTTCAGCCAATCCTCTTCGATCGCCATCAGGTCCTCCAGCGTGAACACCGGAACCACCGTCAGTCGCGGGTTGTAGCCGCGCAATAGCGACGTGAAGACGGAATGCTCCGCCGGTCCGGTCAGGAGGATGATCGTGTCGAACATGGGTGGACACCAAACAAAGGTACAGATGGTCGCAACCTGCAGTCTTTCAAACAGGCATTAAGATCTGATTAGTTGCTTGCCGCGTCGATCACAGGATTGATCCGGAGCCACGGCGATCAGCCGCTCCGGCGCAGTCCGGCCATTTTGACCCTGGCTGGCGGCGCGCGGCTTCTTATCGCCGCAAAGGCGCCGCCCACCGGCGGCCTACTCCCGGAGCTGCTTCCATGAAACGCCTGCTGTTGTCCGCCGTGCTCGCCACGATGCCCCTCACCGCCTTTGCCGCCGAGCCGACCAAGCGTGAGCCCTACGGCATCGGGCTGGAGGGCTTCGCCTATCCCTATCCGGTCAGCATGCTGCCGCTGGTCAATGACGGCGAAGCGCTTCGGATGGCCTATATGGATGTGCCATCGGCGAAACCGAATGGCCGCACCGTGCTGCTGCTGCACGGCCGCAACTTTCCGTCGAGCTACTGGGCACCGGTGATCGGCGTGCTCACCGAGGCCGGCTACCGCGTGGTGGTGCCGGACCAGATCGGCTTCGGCAAATCCTCCAAGCCGGGCGGCGACCTGCATTTCGACACGCTGGCGCGCAACACGATCGCCCTGATGGACCAGCTCGGAATCGCGAAATTCGATGTCGTCGCGCACTCGCTGGGCGGCATGCTGAGCGTGCGGATCGCCCGCGCCTATCCCGAGCGCATCGACCATCTGCTGCTCGCCGCGCCAATCGGCCTGGAGGATTACCGCCAATACGTGCCACCGACCCCCACCGAAAAGATCCTGGAGAACGAGGACAAGCTCACCGCCGAGGGCTATCGCAAACAGCTCGAGGTCAACTATTCGCTGAAGTTGCAGCCGGACCAGGTGACGCCGCTGATCGATGCCCGCTTCAATATCAAAGGCTCGTCGGAATATCCGCGCTGGCTGCGCGCCTTCGTCAATTCGGCGCAGTTGATCTACCGCGAACCGGTGGTGCATGAAATCCCGCTGATCGCACTGCCGACCCTGTTCGTCATGGGCGCCGACGACCATAACGCGCCGGGCAAGCCCAACGCGCCAGAAGCGCTGCGTCCCAAGATGGGCCAGAACGCCGATCTCGCCAAGGCGCTCGCCGCCAAGATGCCGAATGCCAAAGCCGAGATCATGGCCAATGCCGGACATCTCGTGTTCCTCGATGACGCGCCGAAATTCAACGGGTTGATGCTGACCTTTCTGTCGTCGAAACCCTGATCTAGGACGAGGAGTTGTTGCAACGGTGTCGTGCCACATTCACTTGTCGTTCAGCTTGAATCAGATTATTTCGCCGCCGCTGATTATAACCGGGCGCCCGTCGCAAGGCGACGTTCCTCGCCCACCGTGCCGCCGCGCGGCTATCGAAGGAGAGAGCTGATGAAGACCCTGTTTGCCGCCACCTTGTTCGCTCTGGTCGGGCTCGGCGCCGCCCAGGCCATGCCGGTCGCGCCGCTCGGCGCCGCCGACGGCACCAATGTAATCCAGGTCGCGCAAGGCTGCGGCCCCGGCTTCGCCCGTGGCCCGATGGGCCGCTGCCGGCCGATCGGCGGGGTGGTCGTGGTGCGCCGTCCGCCGCCGGTCGTCGTGGTGCGTCCCGGCCGCGGCTGCGGACCGGGCTTCGTCTGGCGCTATGGCCGCTGTCGCCCGTTCTGAGAACCGGTAACATCGCTGCGAAAACCCCGCTGACGCGGGGTTTTTTGTTGAGCTTGCCAATGGCCGGTACCGGCTTCGGTCCGGACTCTTTGCCGCGCTGATGCCTATGCCAGCGTCACACTCCCGTGCTGATATGTCGCCAGATATGATCCCGCATCCCACCATGAGGCCATTGATGTCCGTCGTTTGGCGCTTCCTGCTGCCCGCCGTCCTGCTCGGCCAGATCCTGTCGACGCCGGCGTTGGCGCAGACCGCGCTGCCGATGCAGCCACAACTCGGGCCGCGGCCATTCCATCTGGTCGACAAGATGAAGGACGGCCCGCTGAAGACGCGGCTCGCCGCCTGCACCGGTCCCTTCCACAAGACGGATTTCTCGGTCGGCCACCGCGGCGCGCCGCTGCAATTTCCCGAACACAGCGCCGAATCCTATCGTGCCGCGGCGCGGATGGGTGCCGGCGTGATCGAATGCGACGTCACCTTCACAAAGGACCGCCAGCTGGTATGCCGGCATTCGCAATGCGACCTGCACACCACCACCAATATCCTGTCGGTGCCGGCGCTGGCCGCCAAATGCGGCCAGCCCTTCAGCCCGGCCGATCCGGCCACCGGCCGCAAGGCCTCGGCCAAATGCTGCACCAGCGACATCACGCTGGCCGAGTTCAAATCGCTGACGGCGAAGATGGACGCCGCCAATCCCGACGCCATCACTGTCGCCGACTATCAGAACGCCACGCCGCGCTGGCGCACCGATCTCTATGCCGCGTCGGGCACCGTGATGAGCCACGCCGAGAGCATCGCGCTGATCAGGAGCCTTGGCGCCAAATTCACGCCGGAGCTGAAGGCCGCGGAAGTGCCGATGCCGTTCGACGGCGATTACACCCAGGAAAAATACGCGACGCAGATGCTGGACGATTATCGGCAGGCCGGCATCCCGCCATCCGACGTGTTCGCCCAGAGTTTTGCGCTGGCAGACATCCTGTACTGGGTGAAGACCGCCCCCGATTTCGCGGCGCAGGCCGTCTATCTCGATGGCCGCTACGAGAGCAAGGGGTTCGATGACCGCAAGGCCGAGACCTGGAAACCCTCGATGCCGGAGCTGAAGGCGCAAGGCGTGAAAATCCTGGCACCGCCGATCTACATGATGCTGGCCCTGAACGAGAACAACGCGATCGTGCCGTCGGATTACGCGAAAGCGGCGAAGGCCGCCGGTCTCGATCTGATCGGCTGGTCGCTGGAGCGCGACGGTCCGCTGAACAAGGGCGGCGGCTTCTATCATTCCTCGGTCAAGGCCGCGATCGACCGCGACGGCGACACGCTGACGGTGCTCGACGTGTTGGCGCGGCAGGTCGGCGTCCGCGCCATGTTCTCCGACTGGCCGGCGACCACCACCTTCTATGCGAACTGCATGGGGATGAAGTAGCGCCGGGTCATTGAGGGCCGTGCCGCCTCGGCTTTCCATGGCGTGATTTGTCCGCTAATCGTCCGGAGCAGGTATTTCGCCTTCTGACGCAGGCATTAGTCTGACATGACATTCACCGTTCGAGGAGACTGCAATGTCCGACACCGCCCTCATCGTCATCGATGTCCAGGAATCGTTCCGGCACCGCGATTTCTGGGATGACGCCGACCTACCCGCCTTCCTCTCACGCCAGCAGGCGCTGATCGATGGCGCCAGCGCCGCTGGAATCCCGGTCATCCAGATCTTCCATGTCGCCGATAGCGGCCCGTTCTCGGAAGCCTCCGGATTCGTCACCACGCTGGCGCCGCTGCGGATCGCGCCGGACGCGATGTTCAGAAAGCGCCGGCATAGCGCGCTGGTCGGTACCGGCCTCGACGTCTGGCTGACCAGCCACGGCATCCGCCGGCTGATCATTTCCGGCATTCGTAGCGAGCAATGCTGCGAGACCACCACGCGTCACGCCTCCGATCTCGGCTACGCCGTCGACTATGTGGGCGAAGCCACCCTCACCTTCCCGATGACGGATGCCAGCGGCCGGCAATGGAGCGCCGCCGACATTCGCGCCCGCACCGAACTGGTGCTGGCGGATCGCTTCGCCCGGATCGCCACCGTCGAACAGGCGCTGGCCGGACAGACCAGGCAGCGCGCCGCATGACCGCGAACGCACCGCCTCCGATCGAGATTCCCGTCTTTGTGGTGGTACCGCCGCGGGTGCTGCTGCTCGATATCGCAGGCCCCATCGAGGTGCTGCGAAAAGCCAATCTCGAACAGGACGCGGTGCGTTTCGCCATCATTTATGTCGGGCCGTCATCCGACACCGGCAGCTCGATCGGTCTCGGCATCGCCGGCATCCAGCCGCTGCCGGACCGCCTGCCCGATGCTGCGCTGGTGATCATGCCGGGCAGCGCCGACACGCCGCTCGGGCGCGAACGGCCGGACCGCGCGCAAGATGCGTCTCACGAGACCGCCATCATCGACTGGCTGAAGCATGCGATCCGGCCCGGCATCCGCCTCGCCTCGATCTGCTCCGGCGCGCTGGTGGCCGCCCGCGCCGGGCTGCTCGACGGCCATGACTGCACCACCCACCACGCCTGCACCGCCGAGCTTGCCAGGCTCGCGCCTCTGGCCCGGGTTCGCGACAACCGGCTCTATGTCGAGGATGGCGAGCGGCTGACCAGCGCCGGCATCACCGCGGGCATCGACCTGATGCTGCATGTGGTGGCGCAAGCCTGCGGCCACGCGGTGGCACTGGCCGTCGCGCGCTATCTCGTGGTCTATCTGCGCCGCGGCGGCGCCGATCCGCAGCTGTCGCCATTTCTGGAAGGCCGCAGCCACATTCATCCGGCGATCCACCGCGCCCAGGACGCCATCACCGCCGATCCCACCGCCGACTGGTCGGTCGAGCGGCTGGCGGATGTCGCCGGCGCCAGCCCACGCAACCTGTCGCGGCTGTTCAACGAGCATGCCGACCTGAGCGTCACCGACTACGTCAACCGCATGCGGGTGGCGCTGGCGCGCGAGTTGCTGGCCGGCTCGCGACTCGACATTGAAGCGGTCGCCACGCGCTCCGGTTTTGCCTCCGCCCGCCAACTACGCCGCGCCTGGGGCCGTCTTCACGATGGGCCGCCCAGCCGCATGCGCGGGGATGGAAACGCGCTGTCGGATGTTATTGTATAGTTGAGTATTTCGCAGAAGGTCAGAAACCGATGGCCAAGAAACTCTCCCCCGTTCATCCCGGCGAAATCCTGCGCGAGGAATTCCTACAGCCCATGGCGCTGACGCCTTACGCCGTGGCGCAGGCTTGCGCCGTGCCGCGCACCCGCATCGAACGCCTCGCCCGTGAAGAAACGCCGGTCACCGCTGACACCGCGCTGCGGCTGGGAGAATACTTCGGCACCACGCCGACGTTCTGGATGAATATCCAGACGCAATACGACCTGGAAGTTGCTGAGGATGCGGCGGTCGCCGACATCAAGCGGATCAAGCCGGCAAAGCGGAGCGCGGCGTGAGAGTCATGTAGCCCGCATGAGCGAAGCGATATGCGGGAAATTGCAGAGCGATCTTTGCCCGGATGTCGCTTCGCCCATCCGGGCTACGCTTGCTGAGATGCTGCTTGACACAGCAAAACTCGGTGACCTGCTTAGCGAAAACTGGCGGCAAGCCCGACCACTTGGCCATCAAGGCCGCTAAAGCCATGATAAGCGCGCGCCTCGCAGGGATCGCCGTCGTTACGGCCGCCGCTCAGCCACGCCACACGGGCGCGACCGCTCGACCATTTCACGAACGGCTCGACTCCAGCTGGCGCGGTGGACTTGCAGCCGTCGTTGCGGTGATGGATGACGAGCGTGCGCGGCAGCGCCGACGGCGAGCCGAGGATCGACATCACATTGCTGCCGCCGCCGGATTCCGCGCTGAGAAAGCCCGACGTCAGCACCAGCGCATCTGGCCGCGCGCCGCGCGCGATGCCCTCCGCGGTGCGCTGCGTACCGCGGCTGGTGGCAACCACCGTCACCGGCCGTTTGATAGCCGCCATATACTGCACAGCGCTCGACAGATCGGCTGATGCATCGACCACCAGCACCGCCAACCCGCGCGCAGCATAGCTGGCACGGGTGCGCACCAACTGATTGCCCATCAATCCGTTAATCTCGCCGTGCTCGCCCGCATTGATGGCACCGCTACCGCCCGGCATCAGGATCACGCTCGCCCGCGGCGACGCGGGCTTGATCAGCACGGCACGTGATCCGCCGATGGTGACGGTCTCATCGGCGAGCGCGGCACTGCTGGCAAGACCGAAGAGCGCGGCAAGAATGCTGACGATCCGTGTCTTGTTTTTCATCAGCCCATCCTTGCTGGTCGTTGTCAGGACTAATGCGGGTAAATGCACAGTTCATCCAGATCGAGTCCCACCGCGGCGTTGACGAGCCGCGCCTGTCACAGCGGCATGTTGTCATGCTTCTTCATCGGCACATCGACATGCTTGTCCTTCAGCATCGCCAGCGCCCGTGCGATACGCTTTCGCGTCGAGTGCGGCATGATGACGTCGTCGATGTAGCCGCGCTCGGCGGCGACGAACGGCGACAGGAAGCGATCCTCATATTCCTTGGTGCGCGCCGCGATCTTTTCCGCATCGCCGATGTCCTGGCGGAAGATGATCTCCACCGCGCCCTTGGCGCCCATCACCGCGATCTGCGCGGTCGGCCAGGCATAGTTCATGTCGGCGCCGATTTCCTTCGACGCCATCACGTCGAACGCGCCGCCATAGGCCTTTCGCGTGATCACGGTGACGAGCGGCACGGTGCACTGGCTGTAGGCGAACAGCAGCTTGGCGCCGTGCTTGATCAACCCGCCATATTCCTGCGCGGTGCCCGGCAGGAAGCCAGGCACGTCGACGAAGGTGACAATCGGGATATTGAAGGCGTCGCAGAACCGCACGAAGCGCGCGGCCTTTCGCGAGGCGTCCGAGTCGAGCACGCCGGCCAGCACCATCGGCTGGTTGGCGACGAAGCCCACGGTCTTGCCGGCGATGCGGCCGAAGCCGGTGACAATGTTCTTCGCAAACGTCTCCGAGATCTCGAAGAAATCGGCCTCATCCACCACCTTGTGGATCAATTCCTTGATATCGTAGGGCTTGTTCGGATTGTCGGGGATCAGCGTGTCGAGCGAATAG
>JACMOT010000450.1 GCA_014377915.1 Tardiphaga sp. | reverse complement strand
GCCAGCGCCGACAAGAATCTGCGCGACGGCGTCGCGACGATCAACGACAGACGCAAGGCCGAGGGGCTGGTGGCGATCGAAGCCAGGGAAGGCCGCAGCGCGCGCTATCACGTGGCCGCGCTGATGATCGAGGCGAAGCGCGTGCTGCGCGCGGAGGATACGACGAGCCCGGACATCGCCGCGATCACTGGGGCGTTGGAGGCCTATGAGGCCACCGTCAAGGCCATCGAGGCGTCGGGTGCGACGGGCGACGCCAAAGTCGGCTCGATGTTCATCAGCCAGGCCAAATCGTTCCTGACCACGGCCAAGCAGTTGATGCGCCGGATCCGCGACAAGGTGCCCTACTCGACCGGCGACAAGATGATGCTGAGCGACACCGGCTCCGGCTGGATGGTCCAGGGCTCGCCGCCGCGGCTGCTGCGCGACTACAACCAGCTGGTCGACGCCTACAACAGCGGCGCGAGGATGTAGCAGGCGTAGCGCGCAGGAGCGGGAGCGGGGCGACAGGCGAGACTGACGGATTTGAGCGCCAGTCGCTCGGGGCGTGCGTGCTGCACTCTATTGCGGAGCTTGCTTTTTATACAGTTCCAGAACTCGCCTTACGGCTTCGTCGATCATCGGCTGGCTCTGCGCCAGTTCGCGGGAAATCTCGACGGCCCGCTGTGCCGAGATGAACTGCCCCTCCTCACAGTCGAGAATGACGCCGTCCGTTGCAACCGCGTAAGCCGCCGCTGCCGCATAGGCGGAGGCACCGGCATAGACGTCCCCGCCCCATCGAAACGCCAGCGCGCAAGCCCATGCACGGTCGAACTCGACCTCCGCGGGCGGATCCTCCATCAACTCCCTGGCGTTGAAGTGATCGCATTCGAACCCCGTCGGGCGTTGGTCCAGCACGACCGGCAAGACGCCGTGCAAGTCCGCGAAAGGCGTCGAGGTAGACAGCCGCAGCGCAACACCGGATTGGTCCACCGCCGTTTGCCAAGCCTCCATCGACGACAATTGACGATCTGAAAGAACATAGATTTCCATCGACATTCATCGTCTCCATTGTGGGCCCGCTGGCGCGGGCTGGATCTCTCAGCTCACCGGAATGCAACTCTCCGGCGTGGCCGGCGCAAACGGGGCATTGAACTGCAGCTTCATGTCGCTGCGCGCGTCGTAACCGTCATGCAAAGCCCGCAGCATGAGGTCTGCGAGCGGGTGAAAATTCGCGGATTTGTCGACGTCCCGCTCGAGATTGAAGTTGCCGGCGGAATCGTCGGTATCGAAACCAAGTCTGGCCAGTGCGGCGACGGTGCGCGGCGGCAAATAGAAGGTGCGCTTCTGGCCCTTTTTGGCCAGCCAGAATCCCGACGATGCTTCGCAATGGATGCGCCTGCGATTGTCGAAAATCTGGCACTGCACATAAGCGTGCGTCCGCGCCGGCAGGGTGATCGCCAGATAACGGTTGAGGTCGATGCGGGGATCGCCCGTCGCATAAACCTGTTCCAGCCGTCGTACCACGTCGCAGTGATAGGCGGCCTGCAGGTCCGCAAAGCTGTCGGCGGCGCTGACCGGCGCCGTGAATGCCAGAGCTGCAGTCATCCAACGGAGCCATTTTGCCATCGCCTCCCCCGCAGATATGCGCGCCTGCTCCAAAGCCCTTGACAATTCGAACATAACACGAACAGAATATCAACTACTAGTTGCCATTTCCCTAATCGAGGCGAGCGTGATGTGGCATCATCTCCTGGCCATCGCTTTGCTATCGGCCCTGTCTTCCGCGGTCTGCGCGGAGCAGGCGAACCCGGCCGAGCGCGACGACGTCACATGGGTCAAGTCGGGCGATCCTGCGGTGACCGACGCGATCCAGCGGGCGCGCGCCGAGCTGGACGGGTTTCTGGCGATCGCCGGCGCGCCGCCGCCGGGGACTGGTCGTTTTGCACTGAAGATCCGGCTGCCGTTCGGCCATGACCAGGCCGAATATATCTGGGTAAACCCTTTCAAACGGGACGGCGCTGGCTTCGTCGGCGTCGTCGCCAGCACGCCACGCAATTTCAGCAACTTGGCTTCCGGAGACCGACTGGCCTTTCAGAAGAAGGACATCGCCGATTGGACCTATGTGACCGGCGAGCGTCGGAAGGGGAATTACACCGGCTGCGCGCTGCTCGCGAAGGAGCCGCCGGAGCAATACGAGGCTCTCAAGAAACGGTACGGGCTCGACTGTTCGGACTGACGAAGGTCAGAACCAATATGGACATGAAGCTTGGAGGGAGGTTTCATCGCCCTGATCGGCGTAAGCCACCGCACCCGCGCGGCTTGCCGCAAGACGGCGGAAGGCCGGTGGGCACGCTTCGCTTTGCCCACCCGACGGACTACACTTCTACTATACTTCCACCGCCTCCCTCACCCGCGCCCCCGGCGCAATCGTCGGCCCCGCCGCGTTCAGCGTTTCGATCGCAAACCCGGCAGCGGACTTGTAGCCGGCCATGAAGGCCGCGCGCTCGGCCGGCGCGATCACGGCGTCGATGTCGTCAAACGTGCCGCCGCAACGCTCGTCGACCAGGTTCAACAGGCCGAACGGGCCGGCACCCCGGTTGCGCAGGATCAGCTGCGAAATCGGGCCGCAGAGTTTCTGGTCATAGGCTTCGAGCGCGGCTTCGCTGACGCCGTGGGCGACCATCGCAGCACCAAGCTCGCGGGCGTCGATGATGGCCTGGCTGGCACCGTTGGAGCCGGTCGGATACATCGCATGCGCGGCGTCGCCGAGCAGCGCCACCGGGCCGTCGCGCCAGGTCGAGACCGGGTCGCGGTCGATCATCGGATTTTCGAACGCGCCATCAGAACTGCGGATCATCGCGGGCACGTCGAGCCAGTCCCACACCCAGCCATCGAAATGATGCACGAAGGCGCTGGTCTCGACCTGCCGGAACCAGCCCTGCTGCTTCCAGCCCTCGGCATTGTCCATCGTCACTTCGGCGATCCAGTTCATCATCGACAGCCCGGTCGAAGGGTCCGGCTTTGATATCGGATAGATCACTACGCGCTGGCGATGGGTGCCGAGGCCAATGAACGAGGCGCCGGTGCGGCTTGGCTTCGCCCAAATGGTGCCGCGCCACATCAGCGCGCCACCCCAATGGATCGGCGGCTGTTCCGGATGCATCTGCGCACGTACCGCGGAATGGATGCCGTCGGCGCCGACCAACAGCGCGCCATGGTCTTCCGACCGCGTGCCGTCCGCGTGTTCGATCCGCGCGGTGACGCCGTTAGCGGTTTTGCCGTAGCCGGTGACGCGGCTGCCGAGCCGCACCGCGTCAGCGCCCAGCCGCTTCACCACCGCGTCAAACAGCAACATGTGGAATTGACCGCGATGCGCGGCATATTGCGGCCAGCGATAGCCGGCGGCGGTGCCGCGCGGCTCGGAATAGATGTCGTTGCCATTGAGGCCGACCAGCGCCCATTCCCGTGCCGGCAGGCCGACGCGGTCGAGATCGGCGCCGGTGATACCGAGGTCACCGAGTTCGCGCACCGCATTGGGCTGCAGGTTGATGCCGACGCCGAGCGGGCGCATCTCGCGGCTCGATTCATAGACCACGCTCGCCACGCCGATCTGATGCAGCGTCAGCGCGGTCGCCAACCCGCCGATGCCGCCGCCGGCGATGATCACTTGGCCACTCATGAAACGCTCCACGCTCCGGCTTTCCCGGTTTCACCCTCGTCTAGCCAGCAACGGCAAGCGAGGCAAGCCGAGCCGGGAGCACGCCGGGCGTTGAACCCTGGCCTGCGGTGCCGCTACTCACAAAAGTCCGGGCACCGCCTGGCCCTCCGCCATTTTCGCGGGGCCCCAATCTTCATTTTCGCGGGACCGGCGCCGCCGCGGGTTCGGCGGCTCACATAATGTGCCGTGTGTGCGGCCACGACCGCAGGTCAATCGAAGGCCGCCGTCAATGTCGAGGAGGCAGCCATGAAGTATCGCTTGAACTATCTTTGGGCCATCATCGCCGTCGTTGTTTCGAGTTCGTCGGCTTTCGCCGACATCACCTACAACAATCCCCGCGTGAACAATCGTCCCGTCGACTGGTGCCTGAATCCCGCTGTCCAGTGCGGCAGGCCGGCCGCCGACCGGTTCTGCGAAATCGCCCATGCCGGAACGGCCGTGAGATTCCACGGCCAGCGTTCGGCAGTGGCAACGCTGATCCTTAGCAACAAGCAGATGTGCACGCTGAACCGGTTCGATCACTGCGATCGCTTCGACAAGATCGTCTGCAGCGCCACGCGGTTCGACTAGCTGGCCGATGGCTGATCGCGACCTGCTCCGTCGCGCTACCTTCGGGGGCACTCCCGGTAGCCGAAGCGGTCGATGATCTGGGCACCCGGGATGGCGTGGAAGTCGAGCGTGTCCATGTAGTGATGCCCGGTGACGTATTGCCTCAGCGCCGGATTGTAGGCGCTGAGCATGCGCTCGGTGGAAAATGCGTTGAGATTGCGCTGCCGGTCATGTCCGGAATGAAACAGCAGTCGGGCGCTGCGCTCGACGCAGACATTGCGGACGCCGAGAAACAGCGTGCAGTTAGACTGGCAATGCCCCTGGATGCGGAACAGCTCGCCACTGGCATTGGCCTGATCGATCACTGGCTGAAATTTCGCAATCCAGCCGCCCATGCCATAGCCTTGCGACGTCGCGGCCTGACTGGCCGACGACACCACCAGCAGCAACAGACCGATCAGACATCGCATCGCCGCTTTTTCCTTGAATTTTCGACGCCGCGCCGCGAACCGGCGCCTCTCCAGGGCGAGCCCAGCCGGCGCCCGGCGCCCCCCCATCGACTGGTGCGACCTCAATCGCCCGGTAACCATGATAGGGCCTCGCCCAGCACCCAACAACCGTGCGCTCATTGCCCCCGCAGCGACATCGGAGAATACGATGAACCAAGCCATCCTGATCCTGCCCAACATGCGCGGCGGATGCGCCACGCTAGGCACCACGGTCCACACACTGTTTCGCGTCAGTGGCCGGCGCCATGTGCCGATGGCCCGGCCAGCCGACAAGCCGGAGACCCGCCGGGAGCCCGGCGACGCTTCTGGGGACTCAGCCACAAACGGCGCTGGCAGGCGGGGCATCACATGCTAATCTGTCCCGGAAGCAGCCCGATAGCGGCCGCACCGGGAGGCTGTTGAGATGTTGATGTCGTTCGTTCGCGCCGTCATGGCTGCGCTGCTGTTTACCCTGCCGGCGCTCGCCGCCGACTATCCCGCGCCGAAACAAGGTGACTGGGTAGCGAAGAACTTTAAATTCCATACTGGCCAGGTGCTGCCCGAAGTCCGGTTACACTACACCACCGTCGGCGACCCCACTGGCCAGCCGGTTCTGGTCCTGCACGGCACCGCCGGCTCGGCACTGAGCCTGCTGACACCGGGCTTTGCCGGCGAGTTGTTCGGCCCCGGGCAGCCGCTGGATGCGACCAAATACTACATCATCATTCCGGACGCGCTCGGCCACGGCCAATCCGCAAAGCCGTCCGACGGCTTGAAAACCGCGTTTCCGAAATATGATTACAACGACATGGTCGACGCCCAGCACCGGCTGCTGACCGAGGGGCTTGGCATCAAGCACCTGCGACTGGTGATCGGCAATTCGATGGGCGGCATGCAGGCCTGGGTCTGGGGCACCCGCTATCCCTCGGCGATGGACGTGCTGGTGCCGATGGCGTCGCAGCCGTCGGAAATGGCGTCGCGCAACTGGATGATGCGGCGAATGCTGGTCGAGATGGTTCGGGCCGATCCTGGTTACAAGAATGGCTACTACGCGTCGCAGCCCGGAATGATGAAATATGCCAGCGTGATGTTCGGCATCGCCACCGCCGGCGGCACGCTGGCCTATCAGACGCTGGCGCCGACCGGCGAGGCCGCCGATAAGAATGTCGATGACCGCCTGAAGGCGCCGTTTATCGCCGATGCCAATGATTTCATCTACCAGTGGGAATCTTCACGTGGCTACAATCCCTCGCCGGGGCTGGAGAAGATCACGGCCACCGTGCTGGCCATCAATTCCGCAGACGACGAGCGCAATCCGCCCGAAACCGGGCTGATGGAGCGCGACCTGAAACGTATCAAGTCTGCCCGGCTGTTGCTGATCCCGGCCAGCACCGAGACCCGCGGCCATCTCACCACCGGCGCCGCGAAATTCTACCAGCAGCCATTGCAGGAATTGTTGCAGACCGCGCCGCCGCGCACGATGTGAGGCCGGATCACGTCGTGACGCGGCGCGTTGCCGCGGCTTCGGCCGAGACCGTATTTTGCCCCGCCTGTCCCGTCGGAAACTTGCAATCCGGAGGAAATCGGCGGCTAGCTTGGGTCGATTTCGGGGTGTCGCGCGTTGTGACAGCTCGGCTGCCAATCTGGCGCCCGCGCGCCATAACCACAAGTGAGACCCTCATGACCGAAGTTACCTATGTGATCGTGGAGCATGATGGCGGCTGGGCCTACAAGGTCGGCGCCGTGTTCTCTGAGCCTTTCGCCAGCCGTGCCATAGCCGCCGCCGCGGCCAAGCGCGCCGCGACGGAGCAGACCGTGCCGGGCCGGACGGAGGTGATCCAGTTCGAGGACGAGAAGGGCAAATGGCACGAGGAAACGGCGTCCGGCAGCGACCGCCCGACCACCAATATCGTGGACAAGTCCTGACAGCAGATGAGCCTCTCCCCTCACACCGATGCATCGCGCGGTACGCGCCGCGCGGTGATGCGATGGGCGTTTGCCGCGTTTTATGTCGCGGCCGGAGTCGCCCATCTCTGGGTGCCTGAAAAACTGCTACTGATCACCCCGGACTGGGTGCCCTACCCCACACAGCTGATCATGCTGACCGGGCTGTTCGAACTGGCGGCCTCCACGGCGCTTGTCACCCGTCCGCTGCGATGGTGGGCAGGTGTCACCTTGGCGCTGTACGCGCTATGTGTCTGGCCGGCGAATTTCAAACATGCGCTAGACGGCATCGAAATGCCCTTGATCGGCAATAGCTGGTGGTACCACGGGCCGCGATTGGCGCTGCAGCCGGTCATCATCTGGGGCTCCCTGTACGCCGCTGGCGTCATCAATTGGCCGTGGCGACAGCCCAACAAGGCAAATCAGCCCTGACGCGTCACAGTGGCCCCGCAGCGCGGCTCATCGGAAAAAACAGCGGGTCACTCAATCCGCCTTTTCCGCGTTGCGGCAGGGTGCTACCGTTCAACTCTGATGGCATCGGGAGATGAGCTGTGTCCAACAACCTCGCCGCGGACGACCTCAAGACGATCTATCCAACGCCGCATCCGCGGGTGATCGCCAAGGCGAGGCCGACGCTCGATCAGCATTCCACCAAATTCATCAGCCTGTCCCCGTTTTGCGTGATCGCCAGTTCCGGCCCGGATGGGACGGTAGACGCCTCTCCGCGCGGCGGCGGCGTCGGTTTTGTCCGTGTGGCATCACCCACCGAACTGCTGATGCCGGACCGCCCCGGCAACAACCGGATCGACACCTTCCAGAACCTGCTGACCGGCAGCGGTTACGTGCAGCTGATCTTCTTCGTGCCGGGGATCGATGACAGCCTGCGCGTTAGCGGCGCTGCCCGGCTGATCCAGGACGCGACGCTGATGGCCTCGATGGAGGAATTCGGCAAGCTGCCGCGCGCGGTGCTCAGCATCACCGTGACCGAGTCCTATTTTCACTGTGGCAAGGCGCTGATGCGCTCGAAATTGTGGTCGCCGGAAGCGCAGGTCACGCGCTCGGTGATGCCCAGCATCTCCGAAATGGTCCATGACCAGACCAAACTCGGCGAGCCTGTCGGCCAGGCGGAGATCGATGCCACCTACCGGCAGCAGCTCTGAATATTGCGGCCAAGCTGCCGGCCGGCGCCCATACGCTACTCTTGCATAATTCACCTTAAGGTTGCAAAATCGACAGAGGGTGAGGAGAGCGTGATGCGTTGTGTCGCGTGGTCAGGGGTTGCGATTTGGATCTTGGCGTTGGGCGGTTGTGTCCGCGACCCATTTGTCACCAGCGATGGCGATACCAGATCCGGAGAATGGTACGTTGCCCGACAGATCGACCGGGTGACGTCGAAGGAGATTCCCAGCGCCGCCGTCTACGCCTACGCGTCCAACAGCTATGAGGATTTTCCCCTTGCATCCTCCGCGCAGCTGACCTGCATGGACAGGAAGCCGGTGATCCGCTTCGGTTTCGCGTTCAAGATCGGCAACGATCGTGACACGGTGCTGGGCTATCGTTTCGACGACAGACCGGGACACGAACACGTCGAATCCCGTGTCTTGCTGGGCAAGCAGCAGATCGTTATCGAGGACCCGAATGCGTTGGCGGAATTCATGAGCGAATTGCCGGGCGCGGATAGATTATACGTGCGGATGCGTTCGATGATCGGCGGCAGGACCGCCGTGGAATACCCGCTGCGGGGATCGGAAGCCGCGGTGCAGGCGGCCTTCGCTGATTGCCCGATGCCGCCCCCGCCGTCGCAACCGCGGGGGCGTACATCGTGAATGGCCGGATCAGTACTCGCTCTCGAGTCCGCCGACATGCTTCTGGGTGTACAGGTCGATGCCGATCCGCTCGATGACGTGCTGCTGGGTCTCGAGGAAGTCGATGTGGTGCTCCTCGTCTTTCATCAGCTGCTCAAACAGGTCGCGCGAGACGTAATCCCCGACGCTGTGGCAGTAGGTCGCCGCTTCCTGATAGAGCGTGCGCGCGCCGATTTCAGCGGCCAGGTCGGCGTCGATGATTTCCTTGACGGTCTGGCCGATCCGCAACGGATCCAGCACCTGCAGGTTTGGGAAGCCATCGAGGAACAGGATCCGGTCAATGAACTTGTCCGCATGGACCATCTCTTCGATGGATTCCTTGCGCCATACCTTGGCCATTTCCAGCAGACCCCAATGGTTCAGCAGGCGGAAGTGCAACCAGTACTGGCTGATGGCGGTGAGCTCGCTGCGCACGCCTTTATTAAGATAATCGATGACCTTCGGGTCGCCCTTCATGATGCACTCCTGTTGTCGGGACCCGCACGAACAGGCCCCTCAGCAAACTTAGAAGGGTTCTAAATGAGAAACGGCGGAGGGACAAGGTCCTAACCGAAATCGGATCTCGTCCGGAAACCGGAACGGCGGGAGCTGAAAGATCCTAAACCGCGACAGCGATGCCCGGGCGATCGGGCAAGGCGACAAGGGCGTGGGATTCAGCGTGCGCGGCGCTATGCGGGCAACCGGAACAGCATGCCTTGGCACAGGCTCCCAGCGCTTCGTCCATGATCGCCTTGATGGTTCTTGCACAGCGGCCACACTGGGCGCTGCAGCCCAGACAGCCATAGACCTGCCCCGGCGTGCGCGGCGGTCGCGCACCGGTCACGGCATTCCGGACATCATGGTCAGAGAAGACGTTGCAGGAACAAACGATCATGGGAGGAAGGCGGTCTCGCGGGTGAGGACACCCTTTCGATATTTAAGAGCGCCTCCGGATGCAAAAGGAAAACACCCGTTTTCAAGCTATTCCAAACTGCGACATCGTCTTTAGCCAAAATGGAATTGATCTAAATAGGCTTTGATTACAGCCCTGGCGCAATTCAAGCCTGGCGATCGGCGACAAATGCACCGATACGAAGCTGAGAAGACGACGGCCGAAAAGGGCCGCAAAATCGGCAGAACGATCCGCCTGAAGCGGCATCCAGGTGCGCAATTGAACACTGATCAAAAGGTTCCCGTTCATTGATCATTCAAGTTAACTATGAAACTTTCTGGCTTCCGCAGCGCTAGCTGCTGAGAGGTGCTTGAGAAAGGTAAAGCCATGAAGAAAACCATGATGGCCTTGGCCGCCATTGCCGCATTGGCGGTGTCATCGCTGGCCCCTGCCCCCGCGCATGCCCAGCGCGGGCTCGGCGCCGGCATAGCAGCAGGCGTGATTGGCGGAGCCTTGATCGGCGGCGCCCTTGCCGGACCGCGTTACGGATACGGTCCAGGCTACGGCTATGGCTATGCTCCCGGCTACGGATATGGCGGGCCGGCCTATGTCGCGGGACCCGGCTATTATGACAATTGCTTCTGGCAGCGTCAGCGTTTCTGGGACGGTTACGGTTGGCGGATTCGCCGCGTCCGGGTCTGTGGCTAGGTTTCAAGGCTCACGGGTTGACACATATTTGAGGCGGCGTTCCTTGCCATGGCGCGAAAAAACCGCTTTTTCAGGTCATAGAGTCGCAGTGTTTACGAGACGTTGACGGTTGGGCGCTTTTTAGTGAGGCCATCAACTCGAAGAGCAGCGTGAGTAAATCTTAACCGTGCGTCGATTGCGGCGCCTTCAGGAGAGACTTGAGATGAAGAAGACAATTTCCGCCCTGCTGGCCGTCGCGACGGTTGCCGGTTCGCTGGTTTCGGTTGCCCCCGCCGCCAAGGCCGATGGCGGCCGCATCGCCGCCGGCGTTGCCGGCGGCCTGATCGGCGGCGCCCTGCTCGGTGGCGCGATTGCCGCCAGCCGTCCGGCCCCGGCCTATGGCTATGGTTACGCGCCCGCCCCGGTATACGTCGAAGAGCCATCCTGCCGCATCGTGCGTCAGCGCGTCTGGGACGAGTATCGCGGCGTGTGGCGTTCGCGTCCGGTCGAGGTCTGCGACTAACCGATCCATCGCCGCGCTTCCCATGCGTTCATCATTCCAGCCCGACCGCTCCGGCGGCCGGGCTTTTTGCCGCCTTCTACTGCGCGCGGCCCAAGGCCTGTAACACCGTTACGCCCGGCCAGCAGTCGACCTTCAGTCCGGCCGATTTCTGATAGTTCCCCAGCGCGGCTCGCGTCTTCATCCCGGCTTTTCCATCCATCCGATCACTATACAGTCCGATCCGGGTCAGGTGCTTTTGCATGGCCTCGACGTCGGTACTGCGTAGTTGCCGCGCGGCCGACCACGGCGTGGCAAATGGCTGCGAATGGCCGATACGGTCACCGAGATGGCCAACAAACAGCACGTAGAGGTCGGAGAAATTGTATTCCTTGATGACGAAGTAGTTCTTCGTGGTCAGGAAGGCCGGTCCGTAACTGCCTTCCGGCTGCAGCAGGGACGCCGGCTGCGCCTGCTCGGCGGCACTGAGCTTTTGTCCGCGCACCGGCACGAAGCCCGCGCGCAGCCACTCGCCGATCGGCCTGGTCACTTCCGGCACACCCTGCGTGCAATCGACATTGGCGGGGGCACGCACCTCGTAGGCCCAGCGCAGGCCGGGCTGCCAGCCCTTGTTCTTCAACTGCTGCGCGGCCGAGGCCAGCGCGTCCGGGACCGATGTCCAGATGTTGACGTGCCCGTCGCCGTCCATGTCCACGCCATGCTTGCCAAGTTCCGACGGCAGAAATTGGGTCAGTCCGGTCGCCCCGCCCCAGGAGGCGCGCAGATCCTTGCGCGACACGTCACCACTCTCGATCAGCAACAGCGCGGCAATGAATTCGGTGCGGTACTGCTCCTTGCGGCGACCGACATAGGCCTGCGTCGCCAGCACGCGAATGCCGTCATAGGGCAGCGCATAGCGACCGTAATCGGTCTCGCGGCCCCAGATCGCGAGGATGATCGTGGACGGCACGCCGAAGCGCTGTTCGATCGCCGCCAGCGTATCGCGGTGCCTTTGCTGCAGCCGCTGCCCTTCCACGGCCAGACGGGCGATGCTGGCTTCCTTAACGTAGTCCGCCGGCACCTGGACGAACTCCGCCTGCGACGGCGCCCCCGTCGCAGGGCGGCCGGGCAGAGCGAGATCTGGTAGTTTATAGTCAGGCTCGAGGCCGCGCGTGGCTTCATCGAAGGTTTGTCGTGAGACGCCGGCCTGCTGCGCTTCGGGCCACAGCGCAGCCAGAAAATTCGTAAAGCCGGCGTCGGCGGCCTGAGCGGAAGGTCCGCCGCCAACCAGGACCACCACCAACATATATTTTATATAGCGGTTCATCGTCCTCAGTGTTGCTTGCCGTGGCCGTTGTTGGCCGGCCCGTGGCCGCCCTGCTGCTTGGCCTCTTCGGTCGCCAGATTCGATAGCCGGTCGACATAGGCGATGCCTACGGCCGACAGAATGAAGATGGTGTGGATAATGGTCTGCCACATCACACCGGTCTCGGTGTAGTTGCCGGAGCGCTCGGATCCCAAAGTGCCGGCTTCGATGAAGGTGCGCAGCAGATGGATCGAGGAGATGCCGATGATCGCCATCGCCAGCTTGATCTTCAGGACACTGGCGTTGACGTGGCTGAGCCATTCCGGCTCGTCGGGGTGGCCTTGGAGATTGAGCCGCGATACGAAGGTCTCGTAACCGCCGACGATCACCATCACCAGCAGGTTGGAAATCATCACGACGTCGATCAGACCGAGTACAGCCAGCATGATCTGCTGTTCGCTGAAATCAAAGGCGTGGCTGAACAGGTGCCAGAGTTCCTTGAGGAACAGCACGACATAGACGCCCTGCGCGACGATCAGGCCGATATAGAGCGGCAGCTGCAGCCAGCGCGAACCAAAGATCAGCATCGGGATCGGGCGCAGCCGCAAGCCCTTCGGCGGCAACGGCGTTTCGGGATTCAGGGACATTCGTAAAGGCTCGCTAGGGTCAGGAATCGCGGCGCGATTGCAGAGCGAACTTATATCGGAGTGACCCCGACGCGATGATGTCGCGTAACGCGACAACTCGCCGCATCAGCTTACTTCACCGCGACGATGAAAATCCTCGGAAACCGCAACAAAACCTTGCCGTCGGCCCGCGGCAGATAGCTGGCGGCGATCCGCGCGGTATATTCGGCAAGGTAGGCCTTGCGCTCCGGCGGCTCCAGCGGCTCGACGAATGGCCGCAGCCCGGTACCCTTGACCCATTCCACGATCGAAGGCGCGCCGTCGAGCACATGATTGTAAACCGTGTGCCAGATTTCCAGCCGCGTACAGAGCGGCCTCAGCGCGTCATAATAAGCGCCAGGCTTCGGCAGCGAGTCGCGCAACTCGGCGGCCTTGGCGAGCTGTTTGCGCCATGGCTCCAGATGCGCAACATCGCGCATCAGGATGTGCGACGGCTCTTCGAGGTTGTCGGGCATCTGCACCGCCAGCGCTCCGCCCGGCGGCAGCGACCCCAGCAGCCGCTTCAACTGCTTCAGGTGATCAGGCACCCACTGGAAGATCGCATTGGCAAACAGTACGTCGGTGCCAGCGGGCGGTGCCCAATGCGCGATATTGGCCTCGATGAAGGTTTGCCGCGGCAGCCGTTCACGGGCCTGCCGCAGCATGTCGGCCGAGGTGTCGACCCCGGTCACCGACGCCTGCGGCCAGCGCTGCACCAGCAGCTCGGTCGAATTGCCCGGGCCGCACCCAATATCGACGACCTTGCGCGCATCCTGCAGTGGAATCTGCTCCAGCAGGTCGCGTGCCGGACGCGTCCGCTCGTCCTCGAATTTCAGATATTGCTGCGCGTTCCAGTCGGCCATGTCCAGCGAGCTCCGACATTGTCCGGCGGTGTGCTGCGCAGCGCCGGTTGAAAACCCAGATCCGATATGGCCATATATTGCCGTATTCAGGAGGGCGCAATGTCAACCTGTTCAATCGCCCAAGCCAAGGACCAGATGTCCAAGCTGGTCGATGAAGTCCTCGAAGGCAACAACGTCACCATTACGCGTCACGGACAGCCAGTGGTCGAGATGCGGCCGGCGCCGACGCTGCCGTCGTCAAATAAAACGACGATTGAAATGCTGGATATGATGAAGCGGTTCCGGGAGTCGATCCCCAAACTTGACGCTGATTCGGTTGTTGAAATACGTGCGATGCGCGATGAATTTTGATGAACCTATACCTCGACACAAGCGTGGTCGTGTCACTGATCTTCAGCGACGATCACAGCAGCAAGGCTGACCATGGTATCGCGAGACGACACCGGGTCCCATCATCAGCAGCTTTGTTAAACTTGAATTCGCCGCGACCATTTCTCGCTACCTGCGCATCAATCGCTTGTCGCAAGCGCCGGCCGAACGGCTGCTCGACTTCTTTGACCGGTGGGCCGCTGAAGAAACGCATTGCATCGAAATCTCCGCTAACGACATGACGTCCGCCGAACGCATGGTCCGCAACTTCGCGACCAAACTATCTGGACCAGACGCCATCCACCTCGCCATCGCCGCCCGGTTGAATGTTCCGCTCGTCACATTCGACGAGCGGCTCGCGGCTGCGGCACCAATGCAGACGATCGAGGCGATCGTCCCTACTGACGCGCTTTAGCGCGTCAGTTTCTTGTACTTCATGCGGTGTGGCACGATGGAGTCGTGGCCGAGGCGGCGCATCTTGTCCTTCTCATAGTCCTGGAAGTTACCCTCGAACCATTCGACGTGGCTGTCGCCTTCGAAGGCCAGGATGTGGGTCGCAATACGATCGAGGAACCAGCGGTCATGGCTGATGATCACGGCGCAGCCGGCGAAATCTTCCAGCGCCTCTTCGAGCGCGCGCAGCGTATCGACGTCGAGGTCGTTGGTCGGTTCATCGAGCAGCAGCACATTGGCGCCGGACTTCAGCATCTTGGCGAGATGGACGCGGTTGCGTTCACCGCCGGACAATGATCCGACCTTCTTCTGCTGGTCGCCGCCCTTGAAATTGAAGGTCGAACAATAGCCGCGCGAGTTGACCTCGCGCTTGCCGAGCAGGATCAACTCGTTATTGCCGGAGATTTCCTCCCACACGGTTTTCTTGCCGTCGAGCGAATCCCGGGACTGGTCGACATAGCCGAGATGCACGGTCTCGCCGACGACGATGGTGCCCGCGTCGGGTTTTTCCTGGCCGGTGATCATCTTGAACAAGGTCGTCTTGCCGGCGCCGTTGGCGCCGATCACGCCGACGATCCCGCCCGGCGGCAGCTTGAAGGTGAGGTTGTCGATCAGCAGGCGATCGCTGAAGCTTTTGCTCAGGCCTTCGAAGTCGACCACATTGTCGCCAAGACGTTCGGCGACGGGAATGGTGATTTGCGCCCCCTGCACCTGCTTGTCGCTCGCCTTCTTGAGCAACTCGTCATAGCGCTGGTAACGCGCCTTGGACTTGGCCTGGCGGGCCTTGGGCGATGACGAGATCCATTCCTGTTCGCGCTCCAGCGTCTTCTGGTGCGCGGCGTCCTCGCGGCCTTCCTGCGCCAGCCGCTTCTGCTTCTGCACCAGCCACGACGAATAGTTGCCTTCGTAGGGAATGCCCTTGCCGCGATCGAGCTCGAGAATCCAGGACGTCACATTGTCGAGGAAGTAACGGTCATGGGTGACGATCAGGATCGCGCCGGGATAGGCGCGCAGATGGCCTTCCAGCCACGACACGGATTCGGCGTCGAGATGGTTGGTCGGCTCATCCAGCAGCAGCAGTTCGGGCTGGTCGAGCAGCAGCTTGCACAATGCGACACGGCGGCGTTCGCCGCCCGACAGCTTGGTCACATCGGCATCGTCGGGCGGACAGCGCAGTGCGTCCATCGCCTGATCGACCTTGCTGTCGAGATCCCACAGGCCCTGCGCCTCGATCTCGTCCTGCAGCTTGGTCATCTCGTCGGCGGTCTCTTCCGAATAGTTCATCGCCAGATCGTTGTAGCGCGTCAAGATCGCCTGCT
>JACMOT010000449.1 GCA_014377915.1 Tardiphaga sp. | reverse complement strand
GCGCGGCCCCCGGCGGCGGGCCCTTCGGCGGCTGCTTCGGCTCGCCTTTCGGCTCCCCTTCCGGCGCGGGTGGGGCTGCCTGCGCGACGACAAAGGACGCCTCCGCAGTCAGTGCGTGAGAAGGGGGAGCTGCCAATTGCGCGACGCTGAGCGCGGTCGTGGCCAGCAGTGCGAAGCGAAGTTTTGTCATGATGACCTTGGGTCCCCGCAAATTTTTCAATAAACGTGTGGCCGAACACCGGCACAACGATCAACTGATAATGGTTAGGCCGGATTGTGGCGGCCCGCAAAGCCGCATATCATTATATTTTGCGCGCAAGATCGGCCTGAACGCCCTCTGTTCACAGCGCGTTCAGGCCGTCAGTATCGCTACATGGTGGGCGATGGCGGCATGTCCGGCTGGCCCGGATTGACGTCCGGCCCTGTCGGCAAGTCCTCCGGCGAATAGCCTGGCAATTCGTCGGGCTGTGATGGCGCATCGGGCTCGCGCACCGGGGTCGGAATTTCCGGTCGCGGATTGCCCGGCGGGCTCTCCTGCGGCGGCTCCGCGGGCTGGCCTGGCTTGATCGGCGGATCCTCGACCGGGCCGAGCGGCATCAGATCGCCACCTTGCGGTTGGTACCAAGATCGGGACGCGTGCCGGTCACCGCCCCCGCCGCCATCTTCACATAGCTGATCACGGTGCCCGGCGAATCCCAGAACTCGGCATCGTCCGGTGTGAATTTGAGGACGCGGATATTCGGATCCTCGGCGCTGTCCCACCATGCCTTGGCCGGCGTGTTGAACAGTTCCCTGATCTTGGCGCGGTCATTTGACACCACCGCGGTGCCGGTCACCGAAACATATTTGTGGTCGCCCGCATCTGCGAAGGACAAATTCATGTTGGGATCTTTTTCGATCTGCTCGTCCTTGTGACGTCGCGCATCACTCAAAAAATAAATACTATTGGCCTCGCGGTCGACATGGGCGGCCATCGGACGGGCGCGCATCTTGTCGCCGTCGCGAGTCACCATCATCGCAAAGCCGATCTTCTTCATCAGCGCCCAGGCGTGGTCGGTATCACCGGCATTGTCATTGGACATTTGGTTCTCTCCTGTGGTGTTGTCCGCACTAACGTTGCGGCACCTTCGAGGTTCCCCGAAGATCCGTTTGACAGCGACGCTGGAACCCCGCATCACCGGATTTTCGAGGGAGTTTCACATGCCGATCGCCTATTGGTGCATTCTGCTTGCCGCCCTTTTGCCACTGGGGCTCATCGCCTATGCCAAATCAGGCTCACGCGACAATCATACGCCACGTGACAGCGCCGAACAGTTGACCGGTGCCAGGCGCCGCGCCTACGCCGCGCACCAGAACGCATATGAAAATTTTCCGTTCTTCGCCGTGGCGGTGGTCGCCGCGCTGAGCTTCGGCGCCGCGAGTTCTACGCTGAACATCCTGGCGCTGCTCTATATCGCCTTCCGTATCGCTTATTCATATCTCTACATCGTCGACCGGCCGAGCCTGCGCTCGGCCACCTATGCCGGCGGGCTGTTCATCAATATCGCGATCCTCGTGCTGCCGGCGCTGAAGTGATCAATCGATCCGGTAGTGGATCGGCTTGAACGCGTAATTGTTTGACTGCAGCGCCGAACAGGCCGTCAGCCCGATCAGCAGATCGGTTTCGGCCAAGAAGCTGATGTGATCACCAGCCTTGCTGAGCGGCGGATCAACCTTCATCGACCAGTCCCTGGGGTCAAGCACGACATTCATGAAGCAATTGAACGCCACCGGGATCTGGTCGGGCTCGATGCCATAAGGTGCCAGCGCGTGTTCGAGATTGCCGAAACAGCCGCGATGCGGGTGCTCATCGCCATAGATGATGCGAAAGGTGTCGCGCGAGCATGGCGTCAGCAGGAAGTCGTGGCGACCGACAGTGTCCTCGACGATCCGCAGCATCACATTGCTGCGGTTCGAATAGATCGGATCGCCGGTGGTGAGATAGAGCTTGCTGGCGTAGTCGAGGCTGCGGCCGGAAGAGATCACCTCGCGCCTGTCGGCCAGATCGAAGGCGACGAGATCCGCGACCTGCTCGCCTTGCGGGTCGATCACGGTCAGGCGCTGCCCCTTGTTCAGAGTGAAGCCTGTGCCGGAGCGCGGTTCGATCGTCTGCACGGTCATGATCTCTCCACGGGATTGAATGGGCACTGCCAGTCATGACCAACAGGCCGGCCGGAATACTGGCGGGCTTCCGAAATAGTGCCGTGCCGCGCCAACATCGGGTTTTCCGACCCGGAGATCGCCACGTCGCGGCTCATGATCGTGGCACGGAGCCTATCGTACTTGCCCTGTTCGCGCAGCTGCTCGAACTGGTCGTGCAGGTTGAACACCAGCACGGGCCGCTCGAACCGCCGCGCCGGCCGGCTGGCCCGCGGATGCATGCCGACGATGAAAAAGGCTTCGCCTTCGAAACTCAGCGAAAAATGTGGATCACCGGGATCGCTGCTGACGCGGCGATCATATTCGCGGCCGAGCCATGCATCCTTGTTGGACAGCGATTCGGCACGCTTCCACAGAAAATGTTCGAAGGTGGTTTCGTCGAGATTATCCGGCGTCTCGAAGATCACCGCGAAACTCTGGAACAGCGCGCGATCGGCGCGATACTTCTTTACGATTTCCGAAATCCCATCATAGATACGGCGATCGTCCCAGTTCGAGCGGATGTCGCGGGCGACGATCACGTTCATTTGTCCCTTCGCCAGAGCCGACTTGGCGCCGACGCAGGGGAAAGGGGCAGACGCGATCAAATCTCGGAACGAATCCGCGATACGCAAACTCTCATCGACAACCATTGAAAGCACCTCGTTGCAGGTGCGCTTCAACTGGCTCATTCGGATTTAGTGCCGCTGTGCCGCAAATATAGCGCAGCATTTATACTGCTTGCCGGCCACGCAAAAAACGCCCCAGCAGCTTGCGCTTGCCCTTGCGCGGGACCAGCTTGATGTCGCTGACCAGCTTGGCGCCGCCCTTGCGGCGTTCCAGCACGATCTTGCGGCTGTGGAAGGCTTCCAGCTCGGCGCGATGCGCGACGCTGACCACGGTGGCATCGGGTAGCTGCTGCGTCAGCAACTCCATCATCTTGTCCTAGCTTTTGGCATCGAGCGCCGAGGTGGCCACGTCGAGCACGTTGATATCGGGATGGTGCAGGAACAATCGGGCAAAGGCGAGCCGTTGCTTCTCGCCGCCCGACAGTGTCTGGTCCCACGGCGCGTCTTCCTCGATCTTTTCCTTGAGATGGCCGAGTCCGACCTTGTCGAGCGCCTCGCCGATCTCCTCCACGCTCCAGTCCTCCGCCGCCGCCGGATAGGCCGCGGCGCGGCGCAGGGTGCCGGAGGGCACGTAGGGTTTCTGCGGCAGCATGAACAAGCGGCGATCGGCGTGGAAATTGACGCTGCCGCCGCCCCATGGCCACAACCCGGCGATCGCGCGCACCAGCGTGCTCTTGCCGGTACCGGATTCACCGGCGACCAGCAGCCGCTCGCCGGCCACGATCGCAACCTCGGCCTCGCCGACCACGGCGGTGCCGTCATCCAGCGTCACCGACAAATCATGCAGGCTGAGCATGGTGTCACCGCTGGTTACGCCACGCTGGATGCGGCCAATGGCATCGCCTCGCTCGGCGCGCTCCAGCCCGTCGAGCGACATCATCAGGGAAGCGATACGCCGCGCGCAGGCATTCCAGTCCGCAAGCCTTGGATAATTGTCGACCAGCCAGCCGAACGCCGCCTGCACGATGGTGAAGGCGGAGGCTGCCTGCATCACCTGTCCGAGCGACATGCTGCCATCAAGAAATTTGGGCGCGCACAACAGCAACGGGACGACAGGCGCGATCAGGCTTGAGCCCTGCGACACCAGCGTGGTGCGCATGTGCTGGCCGGCCAGCCGCGCCCAATGCCGCAGCACATTGGCAAAGGTCTTGTCGATGCCGGCGCGCTCTTCCTCCTCGCCGCCGAGCAGCGCGATGCTCTCGCCATTTTCGCGCACCCGCGTCAGGGCGTAACGGTACTCCGCCTCCGCCTGGTTCTTGTCCTCGGAGGTCTGCACGAAGGCGCGGCCGATGGTCATGATCGAGCCCGACGCGATCCCGGCGTAGAGCACCGCGGCAATCACCAGGAAGCCCGGGATCGTGACGACGCTCGCGCCATAGCTCAGCGTCAGCGCACCGCCAATGGTCCACAGCACCACGATGAAGGTCGTTGCCGACAGGAATGCCGAGACCACGCCGGCGACGAAATCGACCGGCGAGTCGGTGGCGATACGCAGATCCTCGGCAATGCGGTATTCCGGGTTCTGGTGATCGCCGCCGACCAGATTGAGTTGATAGTAGCGTCCGCTGGTGAGCCAGCGCGACACTACGGCATTGGTCAGCCAGGCCCGCCAGCGGCGCTGCAGCCACATTCGCACATTGACCTGGCCGACGCCGAGCAGCACGCTCCCGATGGCGAGGGGAAAGAACACGCCGGTGAGATGCCAGACACTGGCGGCATCGCGCTTCTCGATGGCATCGAAGATCGCCCGATTCCAGACGTTGATGCCGTATTGGAAGCCGATATTGGTCACGATCAGCAGCAGCAGCCCGATCGAGAATGCCCAGGCGAGCCTGTCGCCGTCGTTGCCCCAGAATCCCTTGGCGCTGATCCAGAACCGCGTCAGCAGATAGTCTTTCCGCGCCTGCTCGGCTTCCGCGGGGGATAGCTCCGGGTCAGGTTCGACCACTTCCGGTGGCGGCGGCTCAATATGCTGGCCCGTCTCGGCGACGACCTCGACAATGGGGGCTCGAACGGCGGCGGATTCGTCAACGGCGGATTTATTCATGCCGCCATAACGCCAGTAATTTCAGAAGGTTCCATCGGGTTCCCAGCGGCGTTTCATAGCCTCGGGAAATCGGTTGACCGGCCGCGGAGTCATCGGATTCAGGATGACGGTCGGGGTTCGAGTTCAATGTCCCGCCGCCCCCGCCGCCAGCGCCCGACCTTGCTCAGCACCCGCGACAACTGCTCGATCGAATAGGGCTTCTGCAGCAGTTCGAATCCGAAGGTGCCGTTCTGCGCCAGCACGTGGCTGTAGCCTGAGGTAAGCACGACCGGCAGGTCGGCATGGTGTTTTCGGATTTCCTGCGCCATTTCGATACCGGTCATCCCCGGCATCACCACGTCGGAGAACACCACCGCGTAGCGCGCCGCGTGGCGCGACAGTTCGGCAAGCGCGTCCGTGGCGTTGCACTTCAGCACCGTCGCGTAGCCGAGTTCGCCCAGCGCATCGACCGCGAATTGGCCGACGTCGCGGTTGTCCTCGACCACCAGCACCGACATGCCATGGCCATCGACGACCGCATCGTCATTCGCCGCCGCCACCTTGGCCACGTTCTCGCCTGGCACCCGCGGCAAATATAGCGTGAAGGTACTACCGTGGCCCACCGTGCTTTCGACCACCAACTCGCCGCCGGATTGCTTGGCGAAGCCGAACACCTGGCTCAAACCGAGGCCGGTACCCTGCCCGACCTCCTTGGTGGTGAAGAACGGCTCGAAGATGTGCTCGAACTGGTCGGCGGGAATACCGATCCCGGTGTCACTGACCGATACCGCGACGAAGCCACGGGCCCGGCTGGGCTGTTTGACATCGGGCAAATCATCCGCGGCGCGCACGCTAATCGTAAGTCGACCTTCGCCTTTCATGGCGTCGCGGGCATTGACGGCAATATTGATCAGCGCGGTCTCGAACTGGCCGACGTCGGCATCGATGAACAGCGGATCGTCAGGCAATTCGATCACGATCTCGACCAGCGACCCCGTCAGCGTCCCGACGATGTCGCTGACCGAGCGGACACACTGGCCGACGTCGAAAACTTCCGGCTTGAGGGTCTGCCGCCGCGCAAAGGCCAGCAGTTGCGCGGTCAGCTTGGCGGCGCGGTTGACGGTGTCCGAGATCGCCGCGACATAGCGCGCCTGGCGCTCCGGCGCGAGATCCGGCCGCTGCAGCAGGTCGACGGAGGAGCGGATCACCGTCAGCAGATTGTTGAAGTCGTGGGCGACGCCGCCGGTCAACTGGCCGAGTGCCTCCAGCCGCTGGCCATGTTTCAACGCGTCTTCCGCCTCGCGTCGCTTCGTCGCCTCGATATTGAGTGTCCGGGTGCGGCGCAACGCCATCAGCAGCAGCAAAAACAATAATGCCGTGGCGGGAATGCCGAAGACAAGATGTTGTCCGATAGTGGTGAGCCAGCGCGCGCGGATCGCCGATGTCTCCAGCCCGGCCGCCACGTAGATCGGGTAGCCGGCCAGTTGCCGATAGCCGAGCCGGCGCTCGATGCCATCGCCGGGCGACATCACCGTGATCAGGCCGTCGCCCGAACGCGCGATCGTTTCACCAACGGGACCGGGATCGGCGGGCGTCGCACCGTCCTGCGCCGGGTAGCGCACCAGCACCGATCCATCGACCAGTCCCAGCGCGAAAAAACTACCGGGATCGCGGCCGATCCGGGCGTAGAAATCGGCAAAATATTCCGGCAGCACAGAGGCCTGGATCACGCCCGCAAAGCTGCCGGCGGCGGACTCGCGGCGGCGACTGACGCTGAAGAACGGAGCGCCCTGATAGGGTGGGCGCGGCAGCAGCGATCTGCCGATAAAGGTCCCGATGTCCTTGTCGCCGCCGAGATGGGCCTGGAAATAATCACGGTCGCTGAAGTCGATGGTGGGTGCCGACAGCATCATGCTGTTGGCCAGCGCATGGCCCCGGGCGTCGAATACCCAGGCGGATTTCACCTGCGGCAGCGCCTCGGCCAGCTGTTTGAGCCGGACATAAAGCGGCTGTTCCTCCGCCTTGATCTGGGCGTCGGACTTGCCCCGCACCATCTCGTTGATTTCCGAGAGACTGCGATCGATGGTTTCGAACACTTTCAGGGCGTGTTCGTGGGCGACATCGACGGTGCGTTCGATTTCGCGGTCGGCGATGTCCAGCGTGGTGACCCATGACGCCGAAGCGGCATACACAAACAGCGCCAGCGGAAAGGCCAACGAGGCGGCCATCATCCAGCGCAGCACCCTGAGGGAATTCTGTTGCTCGGTCTTCACGGTCCCTGCCTGATTTGTGGCAGATATATACCGCAAACAGTGAACCGCACCAATGCCACGGTGCCGGGTAACCTTGACGGATTGCGCGCTGGTCGGAGATGATCCCGCTGCTTCAGGCGCGGGGGGTCAACGTCACCGCGGTGCAGAATCCACTGACTTCACTGGCCGACGACGTTGCCGCGACCCAGCGTGTGCTGGCCGCGCAGGATGGTCCGGTTGTGCTGGTCGGCCATTCCGATGTCGGCATGGTGATTACCGAGGCCGGCATCGATCCCAAGGTCACGGCGCTGGTCTACCTTGCTGCCCGCACCCCGGACGTCGACGTGGATTTTAACGCGCTGGCCGCGACCTATCCGACCGCCCCTCACCCGACCGGCTCGCTCCGCTTCGCCAGCCGACCTCTCTTCGCAACGGGCGGGGCGAGACCAAGAAATCAAGCGACATTCATCTGCGAGCGGAACGCCCATTTGGTGAAATGCTGCTCGATCCAGGCAAACACCGCGTACATCAGGACACCTTCGAAAGCGAGCAGAAGCAGGGCGGCATAGACATTGGCCATGCGGAATGAGGAGCCTTCCAGCGCGATCAGATAGCCCAGCCCGGCATTGGCGCCGAGCGTCTCCGACACCACCG
>JACMOT010000448.1 GCA_014377915.1 Tardiphaga sp. | reverse complement strand
CGTCAAGCTCGGCCGCAAGGTCCGTTGGCGCGGCGACCGCACCGCCGATTTTGTGGGCGGTACCCATGGCCGTGACCTGTCCTCGCCCGCCGAAATCGCGCTCGACGCCAGCGGCCGCGTCCAGGCCTATCGGGTGAAGTCGATCGGCGGTACCGGCGCCTACATGTCCGGTACCGGCGTGATCATTCCGCTGGTGCTCGGCCCGTTCGTGCAGACCAGCGTCTACGACCTGCAACTGGTGCATTACGAGATCAAGGCGGTGATGACCCATACCGCGCCGGTCGGCGCCTATCGGGGGGCGGGGCGGCCGGAGGCTGTATTCATCATCGAGCGTCTGATGGACGCCGCTGCGCGCCAGATAGGCATGGACCCGCGCGCGATCCGCAAGGTCAATTACATCAAGCCGACGCAGTTTCCCTACAAGAACGCCGTCGGCCAGACCTATGACAGCGGTGCCTTTGCGCACATGCTCGACCGCGCTTCTGAACTGTCGGACTGGGACGGCTTCGCGGCGCGCAAGAAGGCCGCCAACAAGAAGGGGCTGCTCTACGGCCGCGGCCTGACCAGCTATATCGAATGGACCGGCGGTCCGGGAACGACCGAGAAAGTCAGCCTGCATGCGACCGCCGAAGGTCGCGTGATCCTGCATTCCGGCACCCAGGCGATGGGGCAGGGACTGCAGACCGCCTATTCGCAGCTGGTCGCGGAATCGCTGGGTATCGGCATCGACAGGATCGACGTGATCCAGGGCGATACCGACGTCATCGTCGGGATGGGTAGCGTCGGCTCGCGCTCGCTGTTCGTCGGCGGCACCGCGGCCGTGGTCTCGGCGGTCGACCTGATCGCCAAGGCGCGCGACAAGGCCGCCAACATGCTGGAAGCCTCCGTCGAGGACATCGAATATTCCGGCGGCTTCCTCACCGTCGTGGGCACCGACAAGCGCGTCGGCCTGTTCGAAATCGCCAGGGCGGAAAAGGATGCGCGGCTCAGCGTCGATTCCACCGGCGTCGCCGACGGTCCGACCTGGCCGAACGGAACGCATATCTGCGAAGTCGAGATCGATCCCGAGACTGGCATCACCAATGTGGTGAAGTACACCACCGTGGATGATGTCGGCGTCGCGGTGAACCCGGTGCTGGTCACTGGTCAGGTGCATGGCGGCGTGGTGCAGGGCATTGGTCAGGCGCTGTATGAAGGCGTGCATTACGACGAGGAGGGCCAGTTGCTCACCGCCAGCTATCAGGACTATTGCATCCCGCGCGCGGGCGATTTGCCGTCGCTGTTCGTCACCCTCGACGGCTCCGCGCCCTGCGTCACCAACCCGCTCGGCGCCAAGGGCTGCGGCGAGTCCGGCGCGATCGGCGGTCCGCCCTGCATCGTCAACGGCGTCATGGACGCGCTGAGCTCGCTCGGCATCACCCAGCTCAACACGCCGCTGTCACCGCTAAAAGTCTGGAACGCGATCCAGGGCGCCGGCGCGCCGGCATAACAATCCGGAGGGTGGGTTGAGCTGTTGCGAAACCCACCAGCGGCCTCGATGGGTTTGGCAAAAGCTCAATCCATCCTACGAATCCAACAAGCAAAAACAAATAACCGGAGAAGACGCCATGAAGAGCTTCAAGGTCGCCGAATTCAACGAGCCGCTGCGGGAAGTCGACGTGCAGACGCCGCGGCCGACCGGCACGCAGGTGCTGATCCGGGTCAAGGCTGCCGGCGTGTGCCACAGCGACCTGCACATCTGGGAGGGCGGCTACGATCTCGGCCACGGCCGCAAGCGGCTGTCGCTGAAGGAACGTGGCATCAATTTGCCGATGACGATGGGCCATGAGACGGTCGGTGAAGTGCTGGCCTTCGGCCCGGACGCGCCCATGGAGCCGGGTGGCGTCAAGATCGGCGATATCGCGCCGGCCTATCCGTGGATCGGCTGCGGCAAATGCGCCGCCTGTCTCTCCGGTGAAGAGAACATGTGCCTGAAGTCCAATTGCCTCGGTGTGCATTGCGACGGCGGCTACGCCGATCACATGCTGGTGCCGCACCCGCGCTATTTGCTTGACCTCAAGGGCCTCGATCCCGTCACCGCCGCGCCCTATGCCTGCTCTGGTGTTACCACCTTCAGCGCGCTGAAGAAGGTCGAGAAGGATTTCGCCAATCCGATCGTGATCTTCGGCGCCGGCGGCTTGGGTCTGATGGCGCTGACCTTGCTGAAGGCGATGGGCGGCAAGGGCGCCATTGTCGTCGACATCGATGCCCGCAAGCGCGAGGCGGCCATCAAGGCTGGCGCGCTCGGCGCCGTTGACGGCGCCGCGCCCGAGGCGCTGGAGCAATTGGCGAAGCTCGCCGGCGGACCGATCCTGTCGGTGATCGATCTGGTCGGCAATACCGCGACCACGCAGCTCGCTTTCGACTGCCTGTCGAAGGGCGGCAAGCTGGTGATCGTCGGCCTGTTCGGCGGCGGAGCGACCTGGGCGCTGCCGCTGATCGCCATGAAGGCATTGACGATCCAGGGCAGCTACGTCGGTAATCTCGGCGAGACCAAGGAATTGCTGGAACTGGTGCGCACCAAGAACGTCGCGCCGATCCCGGTGATCCCGATGCCGCTGGCCCGCGCCAATACGGCGCTGAACGAACTCAGGGAAGGCAAGCTGGTCGGCCGCGCGGTACTGACGCCGTAAGGTCATTTTTCGTGCCCCGGCCGCGATGCGGCGCGAAGTGCGGCTTCGCTGAGCCGGCCGCGATGGGCGACAGCGTTTGATGTGGTCCGGATCTGCGGAGCGGCATAAGGATGCCGCGCCGCGTCCGGGTGGCTTGGGCCATGAACACCACGGCGAGCGTGAGGTGGATCGAGAAGGCGCCGGGGTTGCGCGAGTAGCCGGTGGGGATCATCAGCCCGGCCACCGAATCCTTGACGCCGAGGCGCTCCAGCCTGCGCATGATCTGTGCCGACACCACACCCGACGAGGTGGTCGCCAGCACGATGGTCAGCTCCGCGCGGAGGTAGGTGAGAAACCTGATGCGCGGCAGCAGAGCGACCAGCACCTGCGCGGACAGAGAAGATCGACCGGCTTGCGGTCAGCATCAGCGTTGATCCTGGCTGTGCCCATAGCGCTCCCCTTGAATTTAGGGAAATCGCAGCCACCAACGTGCCAGACGCATTTCACAGACGTGAAATACCACGCCCTCGCGGGCGACAGGACAATTCTCATTGGATGAGAGAGGTGATCCGCCGCCAGGCGACCGGGCCGCTCCGGTGCCTGAGGACGACGATTACTTGTCCTCGTCGGCGATCGCTTCCATCAGCACGACCATCTGTCGCTGCACGGTCTGGCTTTTGATGCGGCTATAGGCCCGGAGCAGCCGCAGACTGAACGCGCTGTCGAGAAACAGCAGGCTTTCGACTTCGCGGGTCTTGCCGTCGCCGTCGTAGAAAAAGGTGACCGGCACGTCGAGCGCGGTCGCGATCTGCTGAAGGCGCGCGGCGCCGACACGATTGACGCCCTTTTCGTACTTCTGTACCTGCTGGAAGCTGACGCCCAGTTGTTCGCCCAGATCCGCCTGCGAGATCTTCTGCTCAACACGACGAAGACGGATTCTCTTGCCCATCTCGATGTCGGGTTTGCCGGCGCTACGTTGCTTCATTCGTCACCATTTAGTTTGTTGATTCGGAAAATTATATTTGTTGTTGGAGCCGTCAGCTCGTAAAACCTTCGAACTGATTGATCAATGGCTCACCTTTATACACAGCCTTCAAATCGTTTGGATGTACGAAATCATCCCTGAACCAGGGAAATTTATTGGGGTTAAAAGCTTCAATAATCCAATCAATCATACAGCGGATTCGCGGTATCCTGTTGCTGTCCGGGTGATAGGAGAGCCAGATATCAAAGGGACGACGCAAATCAATATCCAACGGTACTATTTTCGAACTTAAAGCGAAAGCGTATGTCGGCAGTAATCCAATGCCAGCTCCTTTTGCCACAGCCCAGTAGTTGGCGCTGCTGACATTGGTTCGCATCACCACCAGATCCTGCTGCGGTATGCCGGGAAACCAGCTTTCGAAGATTTCCTTGGCGCCGGTCTGTTCGGCGAACTGCATCACGATCCTGTGCTTTAGCAGTTGTTGATACGTGTGGGGCGCACCGAAGGTTTCAATGTATTTCTCGCTGGCAAAGAACATCACGTGCATGCGACCAAGCTTGACCACCTTCATGTCCAATGATGTCGGCCGTGACAGCTGGATCGAGATATCCGCCTCGTGCCGCTGCACGTCGGCGGACTTCATCGCGCAGTTCAGGTCGACCAGAAGGTTTGGATAGGCCTGCTGAAATTCAACCAGTCGCGGTGCCAGCCAGAAGGTACCGAGTCCTTCGGTAACCGCTACGCGGACTTCACCCGTCAACGTCTGCGTTACCGAACCGCGGGCCCGCAGCAGGTCGAACGAGGCGGCCTCCATCCGCTCCACCGCCGAGACCACCAGCGCGCCTTCATCGGTCAGCCGCGTGCCATGCACATCACGCGTAAACAGCGTGGCGCCGATCTGCCGTTCGAAATCGTCGATCCGCCGGCGTACCAGATTGATCGATTGGCCAATCCGCTCGGCGGCCGACCGGAAACTGCCACTTCGTACCACTTCCAGAAAAATACGCGCGGCGTCCCAGTCCGTCAGACGCTGAAGACTACCAGCCAAGTGTTCTTGCTGAGGAACACCCCTTTCCGCCAACTGACGCATACATTGGCCCTCCTGCTATTTTAACTTGTCAGAATACCGCTCACTTCACAACGTGGGGTCGCAATGACGGCACATTATCCGATCATCACCGGCGCGACGCCGACCTATCCGCCGGCGGTACATCCGGCGAAGCATCCGCTTCCAGCCGACAATCTGGAGGTCTTCGCCGGTACCGTGGTGGTGTTTACCCTCGCTGCCGATGCCCTCGGCCCGTTGCTGAAGGCCGCCGAGCACGATCTTCCCGGACTGGCCTCGCAACAGACGGTGAGACGGGTGATGGCGCATAATCCCGACTCGGTCTGGGGGATCGCCCGGCGCGACTCATTTGCGGAGCCCGCTCCGACGCCGCGGGGCTTCGTAGGTTTTCTGATGCTCAACGCCGAGGGGGTCCGGCGGCTGGTCGGAGGCCGGTTTGACGCCAGCGACCCGGATTCGGCGCTGCTGTGTCGGCAGAACGAGAGGCCCGCCGGCATCTATCTGTGGGCGATGTGGGCCCGCGACGGACTGGTGGCGGGTGTCCCGCTGGCATTCGAGAAGATGTTCACGCCGCTCTATGGCGACGCCGATCTTTACGCCCGCGCCGTCACCCAGGACGGCAAGCGGTTGCTGGAAACCATGGGGTTTGAACCGGGTGCGGCCTTTGAAAATCTGAGCCATCCCGGCCTGCACAGCCTGTCGCGATCCGGCGCTCACGCCGATGCGCCGCTGTATGATCGCTATCACGGCAAGAACCCGGATCGTGCGATCGCCGTGACGGTCGTGCGCTCGATGGAAGACATGATGCGGGTGATAGCGATCCGCAGCGCCGTCTATATCGGCGAGCAGGAATGTCCTTATCTCGAGGAGTTCGACGGCAATGATTTCAGTTCGACGCATCTGCTTGGCTACATCGGCAACGAGCCGGCCGGCTGTCTGCGGATTCGCTATTTCGCCGATTTTGCCAAGATCGGGCGGCTCGCCGTCCGCAAGGAGTTTCGCAAACAGCGGATTTCGCCACAGCTGGTCGAGGCGGCGATCGAGCTGTGCCACGCCAAGGGCTACCAGCGGATCTATGGTCACGCGCAAAAACGTCTGGTGAAATTCTGGTCGCAGTTCGGCTTCAGCACCTTCGAAGGCGGTCAGGAACTGGTATTCTCGGATTTCGACTATGTCGAGATGCAGATGAACACCGAACGGCGCCCCAACGCCATCTCCATCGGTGTCGATCCCTATCTGATCATCCGGCCGGAAGGCCAGTGGCACCGTCCGGGCATACTCGACAAGTCGCGCACGCGACCGGTGACAAGGCCCTCGATCCAGAGGGGGGCCGCATGAGCTCCGTCGTCAGCCTGCGCAACTTCGTCAATTCGTCGAGCGTTCCCATTGTCGTGTTTGTCGATGTGCAAAAGGAATATCAGGCCAAGCCGCGTATGCTCGCGATTCCCGAAATCGACGAGGCGCTGGAAAATTGCCGCCGTGTGCTCGAGCATTGTCGCAGCATTGGCCTGCCGATTGCGTTCGTGCGCTTTCTCGACGATTCCGCCTTCTTCAACAGGGCGACCGCGTTTGCGAGGTGGATCGATGGTTTCGAGCCGCAGCGTAACGAGATGATATTCGAGCGCAGCAGCCCGTCCTGCTATGCGTGCGAACCCTTCACGTCGCTAATCAACCAGTGCCGCGGTGGCTTCGTCCTCGCCGGCTTCGCCGGAGAGTCCGCATGTCTGTCGACTCTGATCGACGCCTATCACCGTAACCACAAGGCAGTGTTCCTGCATGATGCCTCGGCGAGTCACGCGCTCGATGACGTTTCCGCCGAGGATGTGCATCGCACCGTGACGAAGATATCCGGAATTTATGGAGAGGTTTATGAAACCAGCGAATGGATCGCCGCGACTCTACCTCGCAAGCTCGGGAACGGGAAAAAAGCCGGTGGTTAGCTCTGCCATGCGTCTGCGGTCGGTGATGCTGCGTCTTGAGGAATGCAAGATGCTTCTGTCGGAGCCGGATGATCGCGACACCGCGCAACTGGTGGCGATGGCTGTGCTGCAATTGCAAATGCGCATTCATCACATCGGCGACGCCGAGCTGAGGGCGCTGTGTGATGCGATGACGCCGGGGGCCGAAAAGGCCGTGTCGGATGGCGTTTCCAAGGCCTCGGGCGATCGCGGCCTGTAAGCCGGCCCGCGGCTCAGAGGTTGCTCTCTGTGATGGCCGAATAGACCATCGTCCGCAGCTCGCGCCGCACCGGATAGGCGCTGGACGGCAGCAACTGAGTCATGAAGATCGCGATCAGCTGTTCCGTCGGATCGATCCAGAACGATGTCGTCGCGGCCCCACCCCAGGCATATTCGCCGGCGCTCCCCGGGATCATGGTTTGCGCCGGGTCAATCGTCACCGAGAAGCCGAGGCCGAAGCCGACGCCTGCATAGGTCGCCTCGGAGAACAGTGACTTCGATAGCTGGGTGAGGTCGCGGCCGCCGGGCAGGTGGTTGCTGGTCATCAGCGCCAGGGTCTTCGGGCCGAGCAACCTGACGCCACCGAATTCGCCGCCATTCAGCAGCGCGCGACAGAACACCAGATAGTCCGCGGCCGTCGAACACAGGCCGCCGCCGCCCGAAACCAGCGACGGCGGTGACAGAAAGGAACTGGTAGTGGGATCGTCCTGCAGGATCATGCCGCCCTTGCCGTCGGCGGCGTAGCAGGCGGCCAGGCGATGCGCCTTGGCGGCGGGTACGAAAAATCCGGTATCGACCATCCCCAACGGATCGAAAATACGCCGTTGAAGAAACTGCTCGAACGCCATGCCACTGATCTTTTCGACGAGATAGCCCACCACATCGGTCGATACCGAATAATTCCAGGCGTCGCCGGGTGAGAATTCCAGCGGAATTCGCCCGAGATCGTAAATCATCGATTGTAGCGTGCCGGCCTTTTCGATCTCGCCGATCTTCTGCGCGCGATAGGCGGCATCGACATTGGTGCGCTGCTGGAAACCGTAGGTAAGGCCCGAGGTGTGGCGCAGCAGGTCGATGATCAGCATCGGCCGCGCCGGCGGCCGCGTCATGAAGGGCGGCGTGATGCCTGCCTGGAATACGCCGAGATCCTTCCATTCGGGAATATATTTGTGCACGGGCTCATCGAGCGCGACGAGGCCTTGCTCGACCAGCATCATGAACGCGACGGAGGTGATCGGCTTCGTCATTGAATAGATGCGGAAGATGGTGTCGTCCTTGATGGCGATCTGGCGCTCGACATCGGCAAGGCCCTGCACCGCCCGGTGCACGATCTGGCCGCGGCGATAGATCAGCAGCTGGGTGCCCGGAAACCGGCCGGCGTCGATGTAATTCTGCTTCAGATGCGCATCGATGCGGGCGAGCGCCGCGCCGGACATGCCGGCGGCTTCGGGAGAGGCTAAGGGCATCGGGCTGTTAACATGCATCGCAACGTCACTCCGAGGTGGGCCGGAATCGTCCGGCCAGGCCGCTCCGATCGCGACCTTACGATCTTACTCCAGGAAATGGCTTGGTGTATCGTGCCGGCGAAATCAAGAAAAGCCAGGCAGGACTCCCTCATGACCCAGTTCAACGATACCGAGCTTACCGCCGCGGTGATCGACAGTTTTGCCAAAACTCCTGATCCGCGCGCAAAATTCCTGCTGCGGGAACTGGTCAAATCGCTGCACGATTACGTTCGCAAGACGGACCTGACCTTTGATGAATGGCTGTATGCGATCGATTTCCTGACCCGCACGGGGCAGAAATGCAGCCCGATCCGCCAGGAATTCATCCTGCTGTCCGACGTGCTCGGCGTCTCCATGCTGGTGGATGCGGTGAACCACCGCGAACGCGACGGCGCCACCGAAACCACCGTACTGGGTCCGTTTTATGTCGGCGAGCATGCGCGGATGCCGTCAGGTGCCGACATATCGCCCGGGCTGCAAGGCGAGCGGATGTTCGTGCAAAGCCGGGTCACCGATCTGGCCGGCCAGCCGCTGGCGGGTGTGACGGTGGATATCTGGCATGCCGATGATGATGGCTTTTACGATTCACAGAAGGAGGCCTATGCGACCGAGGGACCGTCGTCGCGGGCGCGCTTCATCACCGATGCCGATGGCCGGCTGTATTTCCGCACCATACTTCCCTGCAGCTACCCGATCCCCACCGACGGCCCGGTCGGCGAGATGATCCTGCAGACCGGCCGTCACCCGATGCGACCGGCGCATGTGCATTTTCTGGTCGATGCCCCGGGCTACGAGCCGCTGGTGACGCATGTCTTTATGGATGGAGACAAATATCTGGATTCGGACGTGGTGTTCGGGGTCAAGGACGAGCTGATCGCGACCATCGAGGCGCGCAATGATGGCGCGATGCCCGACGGGCAGCCCAGCAACGGCCCGTGGCATCTGCTGACCTATAATTTCCATATGAAGCCGGGGCAGGGCACCGCGCCGCAGCCGATGATGCCGGAGAATGAGGAAGCGTGAGCAGCTCGCTGCCGCCTGCCTGGCGCGGCGAGGTGACGCAAGCACGCGGCTGCTAGGCCCCGTCGCTCCAGTCGCGCTGCCCGAGGTCGGCCATCGTCTCGAGAAAGAACTGCTCGAACATGAACGGCGTCGTGGCAGCCGGTTCGTCGGCATGGAAGGCGAGGTGCTGCAGGGAGCGTCCGAGGCTCCCGACGTGCCCGGCAAAGATGTCGATGCCGTCGCGCGTGCGGCTGCCGACCACGGCGCGCAGGCTGCGTTTGGTGGTCTTGAGCAGGCCGTGAATGAGCTCGATCTGTCTGCCGAGCGCATCGAGGTCGACCTCGCTGACGCCCGCATGCGACACAACGGCCGCGGCAAGCGCGTTCTTGTCCTGTACCGCGGCGCTCACCGCTTCGAGCTTTTGACCGAAGTCATCGAAATGGGCGAGCGCGGCGCTGCTGTTGGCCTGCAGGTCGCCGTCGGTCTCTGACAGGATCGCCGCGGCTGAAACGGCAATGGCTGCCTTCAGCGTCGTCGCCGAACGGCGTAATGCCGCCAGCGCCAGTTCGGTATTGATCCGGATTGTTGCCATGCCTGACGCCTGCTCGGTTTCGCCTGAGCCATCGCCAGGATGGCCGCTAGTAGCGTTTTTTGGCCGTCGCTGACACCCCCGATCGAAGGGGCGATTTCGAGTGCGGCGCACAAAAAATGAGCGTGACGCAAGTTTTGGATGCGCCGAATGGCGCCGACGGAATCCGGCGATGCCGGCTTAATCTGTTGTAAACACTCAAGGTCCGACTTTCCTTGGGCTTGGCACGAACCTTGAATGGTTAGGGCTGACGCCATTGAAGCCGTCACCATCCACCAACAGCCAGCACTGCCATCATGGGGCCTCCCCCAGACGCGCCGCCATGTCCGTTCGCCTTCGCGTTGAAGCGCGCTGAGACGTAGGGCCGGGGGCAATGTGGGCCGCACGAGGTACGAAAGGACGACCGCCGAAATGACGAAGTCAGAGACCGGACTGCCCCGCACATTGAGCCGCCGCCAGTTGTTGAAGGCCGGCGCCGGGACCATGGCCCTGCTCGCCGCTGCGAAGCTGAATTTACCCGCCGGCGCGTTTGCGCAGGGCGCCGGTCCCGAAGTGAAGGGCGCGAAGCTGGGTTTCATCGCGCTGAGCGATGCCGGCCCGCTGTTCGTGGCCAAGGACAAAGGCATGTTCGCCAAATACGGCATGCCGGATGTCGATGTGCTGAAACAGGCATCGTGGGGCACGCTGCGCGACAATCTGGTGCTCGGCCCCGAGGGCAACGGCATCGATGGCGCGCATATCCTGACACCGATGCCCTATCTGATCTCCGCCGGCCGGGTGACGCAGAACAACGTGCCGACGCCGATGTACATCCTGGCCCGGCTCAATCTCGATGGGCAGTGCGTCTCGATCGGCAAGGAATACGCCGAACTCAAGATCGGTCTCGACGCCAGGCCGTTCAAGGTGGCACTCGACAAGAAGAAGGCCGAGGGCAAGTCGATCAAGGCGGCGATGACCTTCCCGGGCGGCACCCATGATCTGTGGATCCGCTATTGGCTCGCCGCCGGCGGCATCGATCCCGACAAGGACATCGAAACCATCGTGGTGCCGCCGCCGCAGATGGTCGCCAACATGAAGGTCGGCACCATGGACTGCTTCTGCGTCGGCGAGCCGTGGAACGGCCAGCTGGTGCATCAGCAGATCGGCTACACCGCGCTGACCACCGGCGAACTCTGGAACAAGCATCCGGAAAAATCGCTCGGCATGCGCGCCTCGTGGGTCGACAAGAATCCGATTGCGGCCAGATCCATCACCATGGCGATCATGGAAGCGCAGCAATGGGCCGACAAGGCGGAGAACAAGGACGAACTCGCCGCCATCATGGCCAAGCGGCAGTGGATCAACTGCCCGGTCGAGGACATCGTCGACCGCGCCAAGGGCAAGT
>JACMOT010000447.1 GCA_014377915.1 Tardiphaga sp. | reverse complement strand
TCCTGTGGCGCCCCCGGATGCCGCTCCGCCGCCGCCACGCCCGACTCCGACCGCGCCTCCGGCTGCCGCGCCTGCCGCACGGCCCACGCCGCCGGCTGCGCCTGCGCCAAGTGCGGCTCCGACGCCACCCACGCCACCCGCCGGGGCACGCCCCGAACGTCGTGAGCCCGGCGAACGCCGTGAGCCTGGCACGCCGCCCCCGGGCGCGCGTCCCACTCCACCCGCGCCCTCAGCCGCTCCGGCTGCGCCAGCTCCCGCGACCACGCCGGCGGCCCCGGTTCCGGCAACTCCGCCGTCTGCGGCACGTCCGGCGGTTGCGCCCGCGGCTCCATCAGCGGCGCCCGTCACACCTCCGCCCGCCGCGGGAACGCCACCTGTTGTCACCCCACCCGCGGCCGCGGCCCCGGCTGGAGTTCCGCCTGCTGGCGTTGCTCCCGGTGAACGCCGTGGCGGACCCGGAGGTCCGGGCGGTCCCGGTGGACCACGTGGCCCTGGCGGTGCCGGTGCACCGGTTGGTGCTGGCGGTGCTGCACCCGCGGCAACGCCGGCTGCTCCCGGCGTCGTTCCCGTTGCCCCCACCGCGCCTGGTGGGCAGACCGGCAATGCGCCTCCGGCTCCGGCGGCTCGCATTGCGCCGCCGACCGTCAGCGCGCCGATTCCACCGGCACCGGCTCCGGCTGCCGCTCTGGCCCCGATTGCGCCGGGGGCGCAGGCTCCCGGGCCGCAGCGCATGGACGATTTCCGCGGCCAGCGCCGCGAGAGTGACGTCGGTGGTCGCAGGATCTTCACCGAACCCGGTCGCATCATCGTTCAGGATCCGGGCGGTCAGTCGTTCATCCGGCACAATGAGGTCGACCGTTTCCGCTATGGCGCGCGGGACATCCAGACCCAGCAGATCGGCGATGAAAGCCGCACCATCGTGATCCGGCCCGACGGGTCGCAGATCATCACGGTGGTCGGCCGCGATGGCCAGCTGTTGCGCCGGGTGCGGCGCGACCGCGACGGTCGCGAGCTGATCATCATCGACAACTCGTTCCGCGGTCCCGGAGGCCCCGGCGGCTTCTATGTGGATTTGCCGCCGCCGCTGATCCGGATTCCGCAGAACCGCTACATCGTCGACTATGATCAGGCGTCGCCCGAACTGATCTATGATACGCTGCTGGCGCCGCCGGTGGAGCGCATCGATCGTCGCTACTCGCTCGATGAAATCCGCTACAGCCCGGCGGTTCGTCAGCGCATGCCGTCGATCGATCTCGACACCATCAATTTCGATCTTGGCTCGTGGGAAATTCCGCCGGACCAAGCCTCGAAGCTGCAGGTGATCGCGGACGGCCTCAACAAGGCGATCTCGCGCAATCCGAAACTGGTGTTCCTGATCGAAGGCCACACCGACGCGGTCGGCTCGGACATCGACAATCTGTCGCTGTCGGATCGCCGTGCCGAATCGGCGGCGCAATTGCTGACCCAGCAATTCCAGGTGCCGGCGGAGAATCTGACGTCGCAGGGCTATGGCGAGCAGTATCTGAAGATCCCGACCCAGGACGCGGAGCGGCAGAATCGCCGCGTCACCATCCGCAACATCACGCCGCTGCTGGACGGCGGTACCGCCTCGCTACCGCCGCCGCCCCCGGGCACAATTCCGTCACGACGCTAACCCTTGAAGCAGCAGCGAATTTCGCTGCTGCCCTGGTTTCGCCGCAAGACTTCAAAGTTGGCGCGGGAAGTGGATGCGGCAACTACGAAAATGAAAAATGGCCGGGAGCAATCCCGGCCATTTTCTTTGAGCTGTGAACGACGGTGGAGAGTGACGCTGCTACTTCGCAGCCGCCCCCGCCGCCAATCCCAGCGCGTCCGCGATGACGCGAAACACCTCGGTATTGTCCATCGATCCGCTGACGCGGTCGCTGCCGGGGCCAATGGCGGTCAGGATGACGTCCTCGCCGGAGTGCACGCTGGCACTCATCATTGCCGGCAGGTTGCCGAGCCGCAGCATGCTGCCGGGCGCATTCCGGTATTTTTCGTTGGCCTTGAAGGTGCCGGGCGTGTCGCCCTTTTCGGTCGGCTCATTGGGGTTGTCGAGCTTCGGCCGCAGTGTCTCATAGTGGTCGGGCAGGCTGGCGGACATGATCGCGAGCCGGCGGCTGACATCGATGCGCGCGGGGTAGCCATCCTTGTCCGGTGCCGGATAGTTCGGAAACCCGGCTTTTTCATAGACGCCGATCCGCTCGCGCAGCGGCGTGTTCGGGATCGTGGTCATGTCGTCATTGACGGTGCCGACCAGGCTGTTGGGATGGCTGTGGTCCGAGACCACCAAAATCAGCGTGTCCTCGCCGCGCGCCTTCGCCCAGTCCTTCGCGAGGCGCACGGCGTTGTCGAGCATGATGGTGTCGTAGACCGCGCGGTCCATGTCGAGCATATGCGCATATTTGTCGATCAGCCCGGATTCCACCATCAGGAAGAAGCCGTTGTCGTGGCGCGCCAGAATATCGAGCGCGCCCTGCAGCTGTTCGGTGAGGTCGGGCTGCTCCGGATATTTCGAGACGCCGCCGCCCTTGAGAAATTTGCGATCCAGCACGCCGTCCATGTTGCCCGGCGTGAACAGGCCGAGCAGCCTTTTTGTGTCGGGTTTGGCGGCCAGCGCATGCAGCTCGCTTGCTGTCGTCGCATAGGGGTAGCCGGCATCGCGGAATTTCGCGATGTAGTCGAGGTCGTCACGGCGCTTCGAGGCGGTCGCGGCTTGCGGCAGGAAATTGGCCGCGCCGCCGCCCATCAGTACTTCCGGCCTGGCGGCGAAGAATTGCTCGACGATCTGGTCATAGGCGGCACGTCGACGGGTATGTCCCATCATGGCCGCGGGAGTCGCATCCTCGACCTCGGTATTGGTAACGATGCCGATTGCCATGCCCTGGCGGCGCTTCGCCAGGCTGGTGATGGTCTCGACACGCGGATCGTCGAACACGTCAATGGTGCGATCGGCGTAGACGCCCATCGCGTTGGTCGCGGTCTTGTGCCCGGTGGCATAGGCGCTGGCCGAATTGGCCGAGTCGGTAATGATCGAGTCCGAACCGGCGGTGCCGACCAGCGCCATGCGCGGCATGTCATCCATCGCCAGCTTGCCGAAGCTCTTGCCCTCGCTGATCTGTTTCGACAGCAGCCGGGCGCCGACGCGATGCGCCAGCGACAGGCCGTCGCCGATGAACAGAATAACGTTCTTCGCCTTGCGCGCGCCGGTGTCGTACACGTTCCAGCCGATGCCGCGGCTATGCGTGCCGTCGCTGACCTCGATCCTGTAAGTGCCGGGCTTGCTCAGTGAAACGTCGCGCAGCAGCAGCGCGGATTGATCCTTGCCGTCTTCGCGCACGACAAAGTTGCCAGGCTTGCCAAAAATGGCGGTGGCGTCGGTGCCGTTGATCGTCACCTTGATAGCGGCCGGCTCGACCAGGCCGGGGAATTCCACCTTGAAATCGAAGCTGGCACCGGCGAGAATCTCGGCGCGGTCGATCGGGTAGATCGTCTGCGCCGCCAGCGGCGATGCGATCACAACAAGCGCAAGCGCCGATGTCGCGACAATATATTTCATGATGAACGCCCCCATGACGTCCGTCACGAACGTCGGGCATCCATTACGACGGCCGGGTGACGAGTCAATGACAGGCGGCCGTCTCGGCCAGGCCGCGGGGTGGGTTAGGCGCCCTTGCGCCGTACCCCACCATCTGCGTTGCGATTGACGATGGGCGGTGCGTTACGCGCTTGGCGCTAACCCACCCCGCCCTATCGCTCAGCCCTTGTCGTTCTCGAGCTTGGGGATGTTGGAGCCGTGCTCGGCGCTCAGCAGGCCCGATTTCGCGTAGAGGTCGAGCTTGGCGCGGGTATCGGTGATGTCGAGGTTGCGCATGGTGAGCTGGCCGATGCGATCG
>JACMOT010000446.1 GCA_014377915.1 Tardiphaga sp. | reverse complement strand
TGTAGCTTCCCGTCGGGTTAGACTTCGAATTCCACGATAAAACGATACATGAGTTCGCAAGTCGTGAGATCGCGCCGACTCAACTTCTTTTCGTTAAAATTTGTTCGAACGAGAGCGGGGCAGGCGGGAAGGCGGTTGGATGGCTACTTCCTCCGAGCTCCCGCTTTGACCGGCCCGGCGGCCTCGACCGCCGCGTCTCCGACAGTCCAATTTCAGCATGAAATATCGTTGGTTGCGGACGTCGTGATTACACTCCATCAACAAATATAGGTATTATAAGACCCCAATTTTCGGTTATGGTGGTATCCTGAAACTCAAAGGGCTGTGTGTCTGGCGGGTGATGGAGGCTGGCATGGCGAATATTTACTCCCGGCTGATGGGGCAACTCGGGGTGAAGGGGCGCTATGTCAAGGGGGATGGCGCCGCGGGGCCGCGCGGGCTGGTCGGATTTTCCAACGCCTTCATCGTCGAGCATTTTCAGCGTCTCGGTTATGCCGTGGATTACGATCAGCTCGCCTTCACCACGGAATCGGTAGCCGATTTCGTCGCGGCCCGCGAGACGCTCTGGCACAAGCCGGGCACCATCACCGAACTGGATATTGCCGGCATCATGGTGGTGGAGGATGCGCAGCCGCGCGCCGACCAGCCGACGCGCGACATCGCGGTGGTCAGCCTTGGCGATGCCCGGGTGGTGATGGGCGTCACCGATCGCAGCCCGCGAATCCCGATCCGCTATGCCTCGACCATGTAGGGTCGTGGCCTTGACGCAGGCTTCGCCCTGCGTCTCACTGCGGCGCGACGCGGCGACTTGATCCCGCGCTACAGAAGGGGACGAACGCCGAATGATCACCCTCTATCACTGCGCCCGCGCGCGCTCGTTCCGGCCATTGTGGACGCTCGAGGAGCTGCGGATTCCCTATGAGTTGAAGATGCTGCCGTTTCCGCCGCGCGTCTTCGCCAAGGACTATCTCGGCATCAACCCGCTCGGCACCATCCCGCTGCTGCTCGACGGACCGACGCGGATGACCGAATCCGCGGCGATCGCGCAATATCTCGTCACGAAATATGGCCCGACGCCGCTGGCCGTCGGCGTCGACGAGGCGGACTATGGCGCGTTCCTGAACTGGCTGCATTTCGGCGAGGCGACGCTGACCTTCCCGCAGACGCTGGTGCTGCGCTATTCCGAGCTGGAGCCGGAAGAGCGCCGCCATCCGCAGGTGGTCGCCGACTACTCAAAATGGTTTCTCGCGCGACTGCGGGTCATCGAGACCATGACCGCGACGTCGGAATTCATGTGCGCCGGCCGCTTCACCGCCGCCGACATCTCGGTCGGCTATGCGCTGCTGCTGGCACAGCGGCTCGGCCTGTCCGCGCAATTCGGCCCGTCGGTGACCGCCTATTGGCAGCGGCTGCAACAGCGCGACGGCTATCTGCGCGCGGTGGACGCGGAAAACCTGGCCGGCGACGCGCAGGGCCTGACGCGGCGCGCCTGAGCGATCTTGCGACAGCACAGCACATCAGGAGCAAAGCATGGCATGGAACGACAGCGTGATACTGGACAGGCGCGGGGCGGCGCTGTGGATCACCATCAACCGGCCGGAAAAGCGCAACGCCATGAATGGCGATGTCATCGCCGGGATTGCCGAAGGCTACCGCGCCGCGCATGACGACGCCGGCGTGCGCGTCATCGTGCTGACCGGGGCCGGTGACAAGGCGTTCTGCGCCGGCGCCGACCTGCGGAATACAGGTGCTGCCTTCGCCGCGGATTTTTCCAGGCCCAATGTCGATTTCGCCGATCTGCTGCGGCTGTCGCAGAGCGCCACCAAGCCGGCGATCGCGCGCGTCAACGGCATCTGCATGGCCGGCGGCATGGGCCTGCTGTGCATGACCGACATGGCGGTGGCCGCCGATCACGCGCTGTTCGGATTGCCGGAAGTCAAGGTCGGGGTATTTCCGATGCAGGTACTGAGCCTGCTGCAGGACATCGCGCCGCGCCGCGTGATCAGCGAATGGTGCATCACCGGCGAGCCATTCCAGGCTTCAGTGGCGCAGGCCGCCGGCCTTCTCAACTACGTGGTGCCGGCCGCGGAGCTCGGTGCCAGGGTCGACTGGCTCAT
>JACMOT010000445.1 GCA_014377915.1 Tardiphaga sp. | reverse complement strand
TGAGCTGGGGGATACGGCAATGCTCGACCAGAACGCCGGATTGCAACTCGTCGCGGACAACGATCGGCGGCACCAGCGTCACCCCGTCGCTCTCGCGCGCAAGCAGCCGCAACATGGCCATGTCGTCGACTTCAGCGAGGATGATCGGCCGAATGCCGGCAAGATCGAGCAGATTGTCGAACCCGGCCCGGGTTTCGCTGTCGAGGCTCGGCAACAGGATCGGCTCGAAACGAAGGTCCTCGGGAAAGCGGAACGCCGTTTTGCCCGGCCCCGGCCGGCCTACCAAGCTGATCGGCTGCCGGTTGAGCAGATGATTGCGAAAGCGCGTGGTGGCATCGCGCTGCGCGGCGCTGTTGGCCAGAACCACGTCGAGGGCATGGGCTTCGAGCCCGGCGAGCAGGTCGCGCATCGTCCCTGATCGCACGATCAGTTCGACGTCCAAACGTCCGACAAGCGGACGCAGGAATTCGAGCTGGAGGTTGCGCGAGAGCGTCGTCAGCGCTCCGACCCTCAGGACCTGGCGAACGGCCTGTGACCCTGCGAGCGTGCTCAGCAGCTCATCACCGGCCTTGAAAATGGTATCGGCATAATCAAGCGCGATCTTGCCGGCTTCGGTTAGAACGAGCCGCTTGCCGACACGATCGAACAGCGGGTGCCCGATCTGCCGGCCGAGTTTCTGAATCTGCACCGACAGCGCCGATTGCGAGAGATTGAGCCGTTCGGCGGTGCGGGTGAGGCTGCCTTCGTGCGCAACCGCCCAGAAGTAGCGAAGATGATTGAAATTCAGGCTTCCCATATCGTTCTGCATAAACGAACGAAATCAACGAAACAATGAATTTTACCGGCAGGGAAGGCGAAGATACAAAAACCCATCTTCAGCAATCACGCCTCAGGGGGAAATACCTTGCCACTTGATCTCTTGCCCATTGCGGCACCGGCTGCGCTCGCTGCCGGCGCTGCTGTCAACTTCTTGAATCCGGGTCGGCGCGCCGCCGGCGCCCTGCGAATGGCCGAAGCGATGACGCTGTTCGCGATCGTGGTGGCGGTCGCTTCTATTGCGCTACTCGTTCAGCAGGGGCCGTTCGAAAGCGGTGTGATTGGGATGAATGGGCTGGGCCTGTCGGTTCGCATCGACGCCGTCAGTGCCACGATGTCCCTGCTGGTCGCGTTCATCGGCTGGGTCGTGATTCGCTATTCGGGAACCTATCTCGATGGCGAAGCGCGCCAAGGCGCCTTTGCGGGCTGGATGAGCCTCACCCTCGCGGCGGTGCTCCTCCTCGTGTTGTCGGGCAACCTGGTGCAACTGGTGCTGGCCTGGATCGGCACAAGCGTGTTTCTGCACCGGCTGCTGCTGTTCTATGCCGACCGGGTTCAGGCCCAACGTGCAGCGGCCAAGAAGTTCGTCACGGCGCGCCTTGGCGATGCCGCGTTGATCGGTGCCGCCCTGCTGCTGGTCCGCGCCTATGGCACGGCCGATATCGCGACGATCCTGGCCGCGGCGCGTGCCGGCGCAGGTGGCAACCTGGCGATCGCCGCGGCGGCTTTGCTGGCGGTGGCGGGGCTGCTGAAATCGGCTCAATTTCCGTTTCATGGCTGGCTGACCGAAGTGATGGAAACGCCGACGCCGGTGTCCGCGCTGCTGCACGCGGGTGTCATCAATGCCGGGGGATTTCTGATCATCCGGTTTGCCGATGTGATGCTGCTTTCGCCGACGGTGATGGCGGTGCTCGTGCTGGTCGGCGGGTTCACCGCCATTTTCGGCGGCCTCGTGATGCTCACCCAGCCGGCCGTCAAGACATCGCTCGCCTGGTCGACGATTGCCCAGATGGGTTTCATGATGCTCGAATGCGGGTTGGGGCTGTTCCCGCTCGCCTTGCTCCACATCGTCGCCCACTCGCTTTACAAGGCACACAGCTTTCTAGCATCGGGCGGCGCAGTTGAACTGATCGCCGGCTATCGCCGGCCCGGCCCGGTCGCGATTCCCAAGGCCGGCGCTGTCGGCCGGGCCTTCCTGCTCGCGCTGGGCATCTATGTCCTCGTCGGTTTCGCCTTCACCTTTCAGGCCAAATCACCGCAAGCCATCGCGCTCGGGGCGATCCTGATCTTCGGTGTCGCCTATATGCTGGCGCAGGGCTTGGCTGATGCCGCGCCGCGGGCGCTGACCCAACGCACCTTTGTTTACGCCGTCGCCACGTCGATCGGCTATTTCGCCCTGCAACTCGTCGCGACCTGGCTCACGGCCGGCGTCCTGCCGCCGGCGCCGGCGCCAGACGCGCTCGAATGGACGCTTATCGTCCTGTCGGTCGTCAGCTTCGGGCTCGTCGCCGTCGTTCAGGCAATGTTCCCGCTCTGGGCCTATCACCCAGCAGCGGCCGGGCTGCGGGTCCATCTTTCGAACGGCTTCTATGCCAACGCGATATTCGATCGGCTGCTCAGCGGCTGGCGTGTGCGCGGCGCAAACTGATCCAATGCTGGAGATTTTCGACATGACTAAGAAAGACAAGGCATTCTGGCCGACGACTCACGCCCTCGACGCCGCCGCAGATCAGGCCGCCCGGGCCATCCCGCCGGTTTGGCCGCTCGCCTCGAGCGTCGCCGTCAATCCCTATCTCGGCCAGGCATCGGAAACGCTTGCGATGGTCGGCGCGCGCCTGGAGCGCATTTCTGGGCAGCCCGTCACCATGCCGCGCAGCTGGTACCAGCAGAAGATCGCCAGCGGCACGATCAACGATGCTGACCTTGCCGACGCGCTTGCTATCGCGCCCGGAGGTCGGCGGCCAGCCAATGTCGCTGCGCTCAAGGCGGCGGCGCAGGTCGTACCACCGGCCCGTCGTGCCGTTCCGACAATAGCCGATCTTGCCGCCGCCGCGTCGGGGATCGATTGGCCGGGCCTGATCGCTGAACGCTTCGGCGCCTGGGCGGGCGGTTATTTCGATGAAGGCCAGGCCTTGTGGGCGGCACCACGCGGCTATGGCGCTTATGCGGCATGGCGCGCCGTTGCCACCCATGATCTGACGCCCGAGATTATTGGCCTCTCCGGCTTTGCCGCGCACGTCTCGCAGGCGCCCGAACGCGCCGCCGACGCCCTTGCCGATGCGGTGCAGCAACTCGGCCTGCCAGCCGCCGCGTCCGAAACCTATTTCCACCAGATGCTGATGTCGTTAAGCGGCTGGTCGCAATATGCGCGTTATCTACTGTGGCAGGCCGAACTGGTCGGTAAATCAGATGCCACCATTACCGATTTCCTGTCGATCCGGCTGGTTTGGGAAACCGCGCTGTACAACCGCTATGCGGCGCAGATTGCCGATGCGTGGCGCGATGCGGTTACCGTCCATGCAGCGCCGCTCGCACCGGACGCCGATCATGTCGTCAACGCCATTCTTCAAGAGGCCGCCGACCGCGCTGCACAGCGGGGCCTCGCGCAAATCCTCTCTGCTTCCGAAACAAACGTGCTGACGGCCCGTCCGGCGCTCCAGGCCGCCTTTTGCATCGACGTCCGGTCCGAAGTCTATCGCCGCGCGCTGGAAGCGGTGAACCCGACAATCCAGACCCTTGGTTTCGCCGGTTTCTTCGGCCTGACCGCTTCGCATCGCCGATTTGCTTCGGATGTCCATGAACTCCGCCTGCCCGTGCTGCTCAACCCGGGACTGACCACCACGTCCGGCGGCCCCGCCGATGCGGCAAACGACCAGTCATCCCGGTACAAGGCACGGGCCACACGCGCCTGGGG
>JACMOT010000444.1 GCA_014377915.1 Tardiphaga sp. | reverse complement strand
CCTCGATCATCACCGAGCGCTCCGGCGCGGCGGTCGGCGCGCTGGTGGCCTCGTTGCCGATCTCGGCCGGGCCGTCTTACGTGTTTCTGGCGCTCGATCACGACGCCGCCTTCATCGCGCAGGGCGCGCTGGCCAGCCTGCCGGTCAATGCCGCCACCCTGTTCCTCGGCCTGACCTATGTCTGGCTGGCGCAGCGCCATCGCATGGTGGTCAGCCTCGGCGGCGCGGTGCTGGTCTGGTTAGGGCTCGCGGCGATCGTGCGGATGACGGACTGGTCGCTCGCCGCCGGCATCGCCGCCAATGTCGTCGCCTTCGCCATCGTGCTGCCGCTGACGGCCCGGTTCCGCCACGCCCGGATGCCGCTCATTACCCGGCGCTGGTATGACATCCCGCTGCGCGCGGTGCTGGTATCGACGCTGGTCGCCACGGTGGTGGCGCTGTCGGCGACCATCGGCCCGGCCGGCAGCGGCATCCTGGCGCTGTATCCGGTGGTGTTCACCAGCATGATGCTGCTGCTGCAGCCGCGGATCGGCGGGCCGGCGACGGCCGCTGTGATCGCCCATGGCGGCTTCGGCCTGGTCGGCTTCGGCCTGGCGATCGTGGTGCTGAACCTGACGGCGGTGCGGCTGGGTTCGGTGACGTCGCTGAGTCTGGCGCTGGCGACCTGCGTAGCGTGGAATCTCGGGCTGTGGGCGTGGGGAAGAAGGAAAGTCCTCGTGGCTTGATCCCCCCTCAGCCGTCATTGCGAGGAGCCCTTGCGACGAAGCAATCCAGTTCTTTCTTTGTTTTTGGCTCTCTGGATTGCCGCGTCGCTTCGCTCCTCGCAATGACGGGCGGAAAGTGCGGATGCTACCCCTTCGGCAACTTCGCCTTCAGCGCATAGAGCGCATCGAGCGCCTCGCGCGGCGACAGCTCGTCAGGGTGGATCGCGGCCAATGCGGCGATCAGCGCTTCCGCTTCGGTGGGCACCACGGGCTCGATGGTGGCACGCGCGGTGACGGCGAACAAAGGCAGGTCGTCCATCAGCGCCTTGGTGGTCTGGCCGCGGTCCTGCGCTTCGAGTTTGGCCAATACCGACTTGGCGCGCGCGATCACCGCGGCGGGGAGCCCCGCGAGTTTGGCGACCTGGATGCCGTAGGAACGGTCGGCCGAGCCGGGCAGCACCTCATGCAGGAACACGACGTCGCCGTGCCATTCCTTGACCCGCACGGTGGCATTGAACAAGCGCGGCAGTTTGGCGGACAGCGCGGTGAGCTCGTGATAATGCGTCGCGAACAGCGAGCGGCAGCGGTTGCTCTCGTGCAGATGCTCGATCGCCGCCCAGGCGATCGACAACCCGTCGAAGGTCGCGGTGCCCCTGCCGATCTCGTCGAGAATGACGAGCGCGCGCTCCGAGGCCTGGTTGAGGATCACCGCGGTCTCGACCATCTCCACCATGAAGGTGGAGCGACCACGTGCGAGATCATCGGCGGCGCCGACGCGGGAGAACAATCGGTCGACGATGCCGATCCGCGCCCGCGTCGCCGGCACGAAACTGCCGATCTGCGCCAACAGCGCGATCAGCGCGTTCTGCCGCAGGAAGGTCGACTTGCCGGCCATGTTGGGACCGGTGATCAGCCAGATCTGTCCGGACTTTTGTGCGGGCCCCGGCGACAGGTCGCAGGCATTGGCAATGAAGGGATGGCCGTCGCGGCGCAGCGCCTGCTCGACGACCGGATGGCGGCCGCCCTCGATGGCGAAGCCGAGCGACATGTCGACGTCGGGGCGCACGTAATTGTCGTCGATCGCCAGCTTCGCCAGCGCGGTGGCGACATCGAGCAGCGCGAAGGCATGCGCCGCGGCGTGCAGGTCCTCGGCGTCGTCGCTGACCTTGGCCGACAGCCGCTCGAAGATTTCCAGCTCGAGGCCGAGCGCACGATCGCCGGCATTGGCGATCTTGGCCTCGATCTCGCCGAGCTCGGCGGTGGTGAAGCGGGTCTGGCCGGCCAGTGTCTGGCGGTGGATAAAGGTCGCGTTGAGCGGCGGCGTCATCAGCTTGTCGCCGTGCTGCGCCGTCACTTCCACAAAGTAGCCGAGCACATTGTTGTGCCGGATCTTCAATCCCTTGACGCCGCAATCGTCGGCGTAGCGCGCCTGCATCGCGGCCACCACCAGGCGGGAGGCATCGCGCAGGTTGCGGGTCTCGTCGAGTGCCGGCTCATAGCCTTCGCGAACGAAACCGCCGTCGCGCTTCATCAGCGGCAGCTCTTCGGCCAGCGCGCGGGAAAATTCCTGGGCCAGGTCGCGCGACGGCCGGCGCAGCGCATTCATCGCAATTGCAAGGTCGGTCGGCAGATTGTCGGTGGCTTCGAGCCGCGAAAGCACCCGGTCGGCGGCGTGTACGCCGTCGCGCAGGGCGGCCAGAACGCGCGGGCCGCCGCGGCCGACGGCGAGACGCGCCAGCGCGCGCGACATGTCGGGCGCGGCCTTCAGGGCGCTGCGGATATCGTCGCGCAGCGCGGTGTCAGCCACGAAGGTTGCGATGGCATCGAGCCTGCGCCCGATCGCGTCAGAATCGGTCAGCGGCGCGGCGAGGCGTT
>JACMOT010000443.1 GCA_014377915.1 Tardiphaga sp. | reverse complement strand
GGTTCATCATCTCGCTGGTCATCGGTGGTTCCTCGGTTGCATTGCGTGTTGCAACCCGATCCTACCGGCGAACCGCCGGTGACCTACACATGCCGCTCGCTCGCTACAGCGCCATTTGAAAGCGCGCTTCGCGAGCGGCATGAGATCAAAAACCTACACCAACACGCGGGACACGATCTACTTGAGCTCGTACCTATCCGGGACGATCCCGTCGCACCACCGGTGTTGGTGCCAAGCGACCCGGCGGCTCCAGCTCAATAAGCGCTGCCGCCTGCCGAGCCGCCTCCTGATCCTCCGCCGCCACCTGCGATGGCTCGGCAGCTAAATGGAAGAATGAGGGCCCTGTCGACCGATACGAACCATCGCACCAAAAGTCGGCGCGGTCAGCCCACGAAACAGCTGGTTGATCTGGTCGATCGAGCAAACGGTCTGGGAGGCGTTCGAAGCCGAACGGCCAAAGCTCGTTCCGCATGCCGGCCGGTTCGACGGATTCCACGCGGTGCCGGCATCGGCCTCCACGACCCGCCTTCGTCGCGGTGCTCGGCAACGCCGTCTCCGTCGCGTATCTCGCAGAACTTGCCGACGACGGCGCGTCCTACATCGTTTCCGAACACAAGGCGATCGATCTGCCGGCAGCGCTGGAAGGGCTCGGCCGCGAACTCGGCATCAAACGACCGGCGCTGGAAGGCGGCCGCAGCATCAGTTGCTCGTTTTTCGCCGCCGACCTAATCGACGAGTTTTGCGTGATCGTCGCACCTGCCCTGGATGCACGATCCGGCAACATGCCCATCGTCGCGTTCTGCGATGCAGGGCTCGCCGGCAAGGCCGAACTGTCGCTGATCTCCTGCGAGAGGTTGGAGCACGGCGCCGTCCACCTCCGCTACACGGTGACACCGGGTCAGCCGCGGCTCTAAGGAAAACCGCAAGCATCGGTGCAGGATGGCCTGGCGGGACGGACGCTACCGGCTGATGCGCGAGGCGCGCAGTCTCCACAGCCGCGCAGTGGCGGCCCATTGCACCCCACTATTCTGTCAGCAATCGGATGATCGGGAGGCTGGGCAATGGCGGTGGTCCATCTCGCGCCAAGGCCTCAGCAAAATCAATTACTCAGGCGACCTAATCAGAGGGCTTGTGTATCACTCTGATTTGTCTTGTCAGGCAGCCGAAATCTGTCGTCAATGCAGTTTCGCGCGGCCCTTTGCCAGCGTGACCGCGGCGATCGGGTCGGCCTATTCGAGCGAAAATTTTCACGTTTCGCGCTCTTACAGTCCAAGCGTTGAAGCAATAATGTTCTTCTGGATTTCCGATGTTCCGCCGCCAATGGTCGCCAGCCGCGAGTCGCGGAAGAACCGCTGCATGGGATATTCCATGGCATAGCCGTAGCCACCGAATATCTGTAAGGACACGTCGGAAATTGTCTTGTACGATTCCGCGATGTAATACTTGATGACGGCAGTGTCGGCACGCTCGGCCTTGCCGTTCTCCATCAACCATGCATAGCGCCGGATCATCGTCTGCGCCGTATCGAGCATAATCTTCATGTCGGCAAACTTGTGCTGCGTGACCTGGAAACTGCCGATCGTCTTGCCAAACTGCTTGCGCGTCTTGGCGTAATCGAGCGCCAGCTCGAATGCGCGGCGCGCCGCTCCGATGCGCGCAGCCGACAAGCACAAGCGCTCGTAACGTAACGTATCCTCACAGATCGCCCAGCCATTGTCGAGTTGACCGAGCAGAGATGTGCCCGGCACCCGCACATCGGTGAATGATACCTCAGTCGTGCCGATTGCGCGCTGACCGAGCGTCGGGATCTTTCGCACCTCGATACCGGGTAGCTTGGTGTCGACGATAAAGGTACTGATGCCCAGCTGCTTCTTGGCCTGGTCGCTCGTGCGCAACGCCAGAAGGACATAATCGGATATGTCCATGCCGGAGGTCCACTGCTTGCGCCCGTTGATGATGAAGCCGTCACCGTCGGCGACTGCACGCGTTCTCAACGCAGCCGCGTCAGACCCCGAGTCGGGCTCCGACAAACCGAAAGCAAACGACAGTTCGCCCTTGACGGTGCCGGGCACGATGCGTTGCTTCTGCTCTTCGGTCCCGTGCTTGAGGATGGCGTAGCATCCGTAGGTGTAGTTGCGAAACAGCCAGAGCCCCAGCTCCTCGAAGTGATTGCCGGTTTCTTCCAGCAGCAAAGCGAGGTCGGTAGGCGAGCCGCCGGCGCCGCCGTACTCCTCCGGCGCGATCAGGCCCAGCCATCCGTTGCGGGCCATGGCATCGAAGGCTTCGCGCGGCGGCGAGCAGGTCTCGTCGCATTTGGCCACGTAGGCCAGGTCGCAAACGTCATCGAGCAACGCGCGAACGTGGTCGAGCATCGCTTCCTGGTCGCTGGTAATGCCGAAATTCATTTCACGATCCGTTCAATCAACTGTTTAAAGCGTATATTTGAATTTTGCGAGTTGTCAACGCTCGGCCCGGTTGGCGATCTGCAGCGCGCGGAGCAGCGGATCGCCGTCCACGACCTCGCTCACGATGCCCCAGCGCCGGGCCCGCTCGGCATCAAATGGCCGGCCGGTCAACGCAGCATGCGCGATGCCGCGCGGGCTGGTCATTTGCGTGGAGGCCTTGACGATCTGGGCGCCGGGCACGAGGCCGAAATTGATTTCGGGGAGACCGAAGCGCGCTTCTCTGCCCGCGATGACGACGTCGGACGCGGAAAGGATCGGAAGCGCCCCGCCGAAGCAGTAGCCCCGCACGGCGGTAATGACGGTCTGCGTAAGCTGGCGCAGCAGATGCGTGCGCCAATGGTCGGTCGCGATCCGCGCACGGCGCAGCAGATC
>JACMOT010000442.1 GCA_014377915.1 Tardiphaga sp. | reverse complement strand
TTGGCGAGCCAGACCTTGACCTTCTCCATGTCGAGCTTCAGGCGCAGCTCGTTGTCCTTGGCGAGCAGCGGGTTGAAGTAACCGAGACGCTCGATGAAGCGACCATCGCGGGGGAAACGCGAGTCGGCGACGACGACGTGATAGACGGGACGCTTCTTGGTGCCTGCGCGCGCGAGACGGATAACGACGGACATGGGATTCTCCTGAGTGTTCGTTTGAATGTGAGTAATTGGAAACGCGTTATTTCTTCTTCCCGAAACCGGGAAAACCGCCGAGGCCCGGAAGCGTCGGCTTGCCGAGTCCTCCGAGACCCGGAAATTCTTTCGGCAGCGACGGCATCGCGCCAGGCGCGCCGCCCTGAGGCATCTTCTCCGCCAGCGCCTTCATCTGCTCCGGCGACGGCATGCCGCCACCGCCAAAGCCCATCGCCTGCGCGATGCCGGCCATCGGGCCGCGCTTGCCCTGCCCCATCGCCTTCATCATGTCGGCCATGTTGCGATGCATCTTCAGCACCTTGTTGACTTCCTCGACCTTGAGGCCGGCACCGGCGGCGATGCGCTTCTTGCGACTGGCCTTGAGGATGTCGGGATTCTTGCGCTCCTGCCGCGTCATCGAATCGATGACCGCGATCTGCTGCTTCACGACCTTGTCGTCGAGATTGGCGGAGGCGATCTGGCTCTTCATCTTGGCGATGCCGGGCATCATGCCCATCAGCCCGCTGAGACCGCCCATATTGGTCATCTGGATCAGCTGCTCGCGCATGTCCGACAGGTCAAACTGGCCCTTGCGCATCCGCTCGGCGGTGCGCGCGGCCTTTTCCGCATCGATATTCGCGGCGGCCCGCTCCACCAGCGAGACGACGTCGCCCATGCCAAGGATGCGGCCGGCAATGCGGCTCGGGTGAAAGTCTTCCAGCGCATCGGTCTTTTCACCGGTGCCGATCAGCTTGATCGGCTTGCCGGTGACGGCGCGCATCGACAGCGCCGCGCCGCCGCGGCCGTCGCCGTCGACCCGGGTCAGCACGATACCGGTGAGGCCGACGCGCAGATCGAAGGCGCGGGCGAGGTTGACCGCGTCCTGACCGGTCAGCGAATCCGCGACCAGCAGCACTTCGTGCGGATTGGCGGCGGCTTTGATCTCCGCCGCTTCCGACATCATGTCTTCGTCGAGCGTGGTGCGGCCGGCGGTGTCGAGCAGCACCACATCGTAGCCACCGAGCTTGGCGGCGGACATCGCGCGCTTGGCGATTTCGGCCGGCTTCTGGCCAGCCACGATCGGCAGCGTCTGGATATCGAGGTCGCGGCCGAGCACCGCGAGCTGCTCCATCGCCGCCGGGCGATAAATGTCGAGCGAGGCCATCAGCACCTTGCGCTTGTCGCGCTGGGTGAGGCGGCGGGCGAGTTTTGCCGTCGTGGTGGTTTTACCGGAGCCCTGCAGACCGACCATCATGATCGCGACCGGCGGTACGGCGACGAGATCGATGCCGCCTTCGCCGTCGGCGCCGAGCGTCCTGACCAGCTCGTCATGGACGATCTTGACGACCATCTGGCCGGGGGTGACCGACTTGACGACGGTGGCACCGACGGCCTGCTCGCGGACCCGGTCGACGAAATCGCGCACCACCTCGAGCGAGACGTCCGCCTCGAGCAGCGCGCGGCGCACTTCGCGCATGGCGGCATCGACGTCGGCTTCGGACAGCGATCCCCGCCCGGTCAACCGGTCGAGAATTCCGCCAAGCTTTTCCGACAGATTGTCGAACATCAGATCATCGCACCCTGCGTCGCCATCCGAATGATGGACGATTAACCAAACAATTATACGCCCGAGGGCGCATCGCGCTGTCGGGCGTTGACCTCCGGTCTCCAGGACCGGTCGGCGGGTCGAAAAGAAAACTTTCCGAGATTTGGCGGGATATAGCCGGCAAACCGCCGGGGAGTCAACGTTTTGGCGGCGCAGGAGCTGCCGGAACGGCCAAAACGCGCTATATTGGGGGCCACATGAGGGCAAAAGCCATGAAAAATGTGAGTTTATCGAAAGCGAAAGCCAATATCGATCAGGTGTACGCCGAGGTCGCGCGTGGCAATGCTGTTACGATCCAGCCCGACGCGCCGCTGACCGCCGAGGAGGAAGCAGAGCGTCTCGAACGGACCCGCCGCGCCGTCGAGGGCATTCTGGAACTGCGCAAGCAGGTCAAACCTGCGACGCTTGAAGAGATCATTGCCTGGAAAAATGAAGGGCGAAGGTAGCAATGCCGATAGTCATCGACATGTCGATGATGGGGAGTTGGCATTTTCCTGACGAGCGAGGTGCTAAATCTGACTCAATTCTCGCGCTGCTGGAGAGCGGGGAAGAAGTCGCGTTGGTTCCCGGCATTTGGTGGTTTGAATTGCACAATGTTTTGCTAAGTGGCGAACGCCGCGGCCGCTCCAGTGCCGAACAAGCAGACGAGTTTCGCGCCTTTCTAAATGGCCTTCCCATCATCATCGCACCAAACTCGGAATACGAACCTGTTTTGTCTCTCGCCCGTCGCCACCGTCTTTCCTTTTACGACGCCGCCTATCTCGAACTGGCGCAACGTGAGGGCATATCGCTGGCCACGCTGGACCAGGCGCTGGCCCGCGCGGCGACTGCCGAGGGTGTGCCATTGATCGGCGCATGATGCCTGACGCCATGACATTCACCCGCCACAAACTCCCAGCATCCCTTGCGGCCTTGCCACCACGGCTGGCCTCCCCGCGCTCGGATTTCACGCATGACCTACTATGACGGGCCTGTCTCCGATCATTTCGACGGCAAGACCTTCTTCGATCCCCATGGCGTGCCGCCAAAATCGTTGGGAGATGTGTTGCGCTGGCAGTTCGGCGGTGGGCGCAACCGGCAGCAATGGCCGGACTGGGTCGAGAACGAGCACGCCGACACGCCGCCGGCCCGCGTCGAGAGCGGCGTGCGGCTGTCCTATGTTGGCCATGCGAGCTGGCTGATCCAGGCGTCGGGGCAGAATATCCTGATCGACCCGGTATGGTCGGACCGGGTGTCCCCGTTCTCCTTTGCCGGCCCTAAGCGCCACAACGCGCCGGGCGTCGCTTTCGAGAAATTGCCGAAAATCGACAGCGTGCTGGTGTCACACGGCCATTACGACCATCTCGACCTTCCGACGCTGTCGAAGCTGGCGGCAAAGTTTTCTCCACGCGTGATCACCCCGCTCGGCAATGATGTCACCATGCGCCGCGCGAACAGTGCGATCCGGGCCGAAGCCTTCGACTGGCATCACCGCATCGAACTCGTCCGCGACCTGGCGGTGACGATGGTGCCGACCCGGCACTGGACGGCGCGCGGCCCGTTCGACCGCAACAGGTCGCTGTGGGCGAGTTTTGTGCTGGAGACGCCGGCCGGGAAAATCTACTTCGTCTGCGATTCCGGCTATGGCGACGGCGGCCATTTCCGCCGCGTCCGCGACGCCCACGGCCCGCTGCGGCTGGCGATCCTACCGATCGGCGCCTATGAGCCGCGCTGGTTCATGAAGGACCAGCACATGAATCCGGAAGATGCCGTGAAAGCCCTTGGCGATTGCGGCGCGCAGCAGGCGCTGGCGCACCATCACAGCACGTTCCAGCTTACCGACGAAGCGATCGATGCGCCGGTCAAAGAGCTGGATGTGGCGCTCGATGCCGCGGGCATTTCGCGTGAAAAATTTGTCGCGCTCAAGCCCGGACAGGTCATGGAGATTTAGCTCCGTCATTGCGAGAATCGAAGCGACGCGTCAATCCAGAAGGCCGCGGGCGCTGAGAAGACTGGATTGCGTCGTCGCTTCGCTCCTCGCAATGACGGGAAACGACTATTTTTACGGCGCCGCCTTGATCGACCAGGCCACATTCACCGTCACCCGCAGCGTTTCCTCGCCCTGCGCGATCGGGGCCGCGGCAGCCATGCCGCGCATCTTGCTGAAGGTCATGGGCGCGGGCATTCCACCCCCGTCCTCGGAAATGCTGACCGGCGCGCCCAGCGTGACGCCGGCGGCGCGGGCGTAGATTTCCGCCTTGCGCCGCGCATCGGCGATAGCCTGTTCGCGGGCCTCGTCGAGCAGTTTCGATGCCTTCTCCACCATGAAATGGATGCCGCCAATCTCGTTGGCGCCAGACGACACCAGCGTGTCGATCGTGCCGGCGACCTTGCTGACATCGCGCAGCCGGATGTTGACGCGGTTGCTGGCGCGATAGCCGGAGACGACATTGGGGCCGGGCTTGCTGCCCTGCGACTGGACGTATTGAGGCTGCAGCGACAGCCGCGACGTCTGCACATCCTTTTCGTCGAGCCCGGCGGCCTTCAGCGCCAGCAGCACCTTGCCCATCGCGGCATTGTTGGCCTCGGAGGCCTCGCGTGCCGTCTTCGCTTCGCTGGTGACGCCGCCGTCGATCAGCGCAACATCCGGCGGTACCGAGACGGTGCCTTCGCCGGACACCGAAATCATTGGCTGCGGCGCTGTCTGTGCCAGCGCCGGCGAAGTGATGAGCACGCAGATCAGCGCGGCCCGGCAAAGGTGATGTTTCATCGGCACTATTTCAGTGGGACGTAGACGTTGATGATCAGCTTGTCTTCGGCGGTCTTCAGCGGATCGGTGATGTATTCCTCGATAAAGGTGTCCTTGGCTTCCAGCTTCTTGTCATCGAGGTGATTGGTGATCGCCTCATAGGTGTTGTCCATGTTGTCGTAGGAGCCGCGATGGACGAATTTCAGAGCCTTGCCATCCGGTGACTTGCCGATGCTCATCGCCTTCGGCAGGTTCTTCGGCTCATGGTCGACCGGAATCTCCGCGAGGAAGGTGAAGCCGGTGTCGTCGGTGGAGGTGTAGACGATCATCGAATTGCCGGACGATTTGACGCCCTGCTTGTCGAGCAGCGCGGTGATCTGCTTGAACGCATCCATCAGGGTTTCGAAGGCGGAATCCCAGTTGGCCTTGCCGTTGAAGGTGACCATGGTCTTCGGCGTCAGCGTGATCTCTTCGCCGAACGGATCCGCGGTCTGCACCAGGGGGGCCGCAGGTACCGTGGCCGGCGCCTGCGCCGCGGCCGGCGGGGTGGGGGGCGCGGCTGGGGCCGGCGCGACTGGAACGGCCGGGCTTGGAGCGGCCGGGCTTGGAGCGGCCGGGCTTGGAGCGGCCGGGCTTGGAGCGGCCGGGCTTGGAGCGGCCGGAGCAGCGGGCGCCCGATCGGCAGAAGTCGCAGCTGGCGGAGCTGCGGGCGGCGATTGCGCCAGCGCCACGCCATTCAACGACAGCGCGGCCGGGATCAACGCCACCGCGGTGGCAAGGCGTAACAGGCGAGAGCGGCTCATTCAGTGATCTCCAGGGCCATCGGCGCGCGCCACCCAGCGCGCGCACCAGGATGCGCAATTATCACTCATGGTAACACGCGGCCGCGGCTTTCGTCCCCTGCCGGATCGCTCCGGAGACATCCAAAATCGTCGCCACAGATTCGCCGCACTGGCCAAGCTCCGCCGGATCGCCATATAAACCCGGGACAATCGGGACATGACATGAGCGCGCTGGCCAACCACGCTTTTTCCAAGATGAACGGCATCGGCAACGAGATCGTCGTGATCGACCTGCGCGATGGCTCCGGCGTCGTCACACCGGACGATGCCCGCGCCGTCGCCGCTCCTGCCGGGGTGCCTTACGACCAGTTGATGGTGCTGCGGAAGCCGCGGCTGGCGGGGACTGAGGCCTTTGTGTCGATCTACAACAATGACGGTACGGAAGCCGGCGCCTGTGGCAACGGCATGCGCTGCGTCGCCCGCCAGACGTTCGCCGGGACGGACAAGACCGCGCTGACCTTCGAGACCAAGGCCGGGCTGATCAATTGCTGGCAGGGCCCGTCACCGGATCTCTACACCGTCGACATGGGCACGCCGAAATTCGGCTGGCAGGACATTCCATTGGCCGAAGAGTTTCGCGACACCCGCGGCATCGAGCTGCAGATCGGCCCGATCGACGCGCCGATCCTGCACACGCCCTCAGTAGTCTCGATGGGCAATCCACATGCGATCTTCTGGGTCGATAATATCGAGGCCTATGATCTCGGCAAGTTCGGCCCGCTGCTCGAAAATCACCCGATTTTCCCGGACCGCGCCAACATCACGCTGGCGCAGATTGTCGATCGCGATCACATCGTGATGCGGACCTGGGAACGCGGCGCCGGCCTGACCCGGGCCTGCGGCTCGGCCGCCTGCGCTACCGCGGTCGCCGCCGCCCGGCTACGCCGGACCAACCGCGTGGTGCATATGACGCTGCCCGGCGGCGAACTGACGATCGAGTGGCGCGAGCACGATGACCACGTGCTGATGACGGGGACGGCCACCTTTGAATATGAAGGCCGGTTTGATCCGAAGCTGTTCGGCGCGGTGGCATGAGTTGAGAAACCAAGCGCGCTCTTTAGTTCATTTCCCCTCCCCCTTTGTGGAGGAGAGCGGAAGAAAAAAGTGCCCTATTCCCCGTTCCAGCCACACAGCCGGAGCCGTTCGTGCAGATGCGGCGGCGCCGGGGCCACGACCCGGATAGGGTCCTTGTTGCGCGAGATCGGGATCACGATTTCCCGGGCATGCAGATGCAGCGTCGGCTCGCCGAACCGCGGCCCGGTGCCATAGATATTGTCACCGACGATCGGCCAGCCCGATGCCGAACTGTGCACCCGCAATTGATGGGTGCGCCCGGTGACCGGCGCCAGCGCCATCCACGCCAGGCCCTGGCCGCGCCCCAGCACCCGGAAATTGGTGACCGCCTGCAGGCCCTCGGCATCCGGCTTCATCCACCAGCCGCGTTCAGCGTTAAGGCGGCCGAGCGGCATGTCGATGGTGCCTGCGTCCTCGGCCGGGCCGCCCTCGACCACCGCCCAGTAGGTCTTGGAAATCCGGCTGTGCTTGAACAGCAGGCCGAGCGAGGCCGTCGCCTTGCGATGGCGGCCCAGCACCAGGCAGCCGGACGTGTCGCGATCGAGCCGATGCGCCAGCACCGGCGCGCGCGGCAGGCCATAGCGCAGGAATTCGAACGAGGTTTCCAGATTGGCGCCGCCCTTGGGGCCGCGGTGCACCGGCAGCCCGGCCGGCTTGTCGATTACCAGCATTAGCCCGTCACGGTGCAGCACCCGACCCAGGATCTCGGCCTCGGTGAGCTCGACGGCATCGGTGCGGGGCGGCAACTGGGCTTCCGCGAAGGGTTCTTCGTGACTTTCGTTCATGGCGCGAAACCGCTAACACAGCCCCGACATGAACGACACTCCTGAAACGCCCAAACAAAGCTGGTGGCGCCGGCTATCCAGCGGACTGAAGCGCACCTCCAGCTCGCTCGGAACCGCGGTCGCTGACCTCGTCACCAAGCGTAAGCTCGACCGTGCCATGCTCGAGGAAATCGAGGACGTGCTGCTGCGCGCCGACCTCGGTACCGAGGTGGCGGCGCGGATCGCGGCCGCTGTCGGCCATGGCCGCTATGACAAGGCGATCTCGGCCGACGACGTGAAGGCCGTGGTCGCCACCGAGGTCGAGAAGGTGCTGGCGGCGGTGGCCCGCCCGCTGGTGATCGACGCGGCACAAAAGCCGTTCGTCATCCTGGTGGTCGGCGTCAACGGCTCCGGCAAGACCACCACGATCGGCAAGCTCGCCGCCAAACTCGCCGCCGAGGGCCGCAGCGTCATGCTGGCCGCCGGGGACACGTTTCGCGCCGCGGCGATCGAGCAGTTGAAAGTCTGGGGCGAACGCACCAAATCGCCGGTTATCGCCGGCGCGCAGGGTTCGGATTCGGCGAGCCTGGCCTTTACCGCCGTGACCGCGGCGCGCGAGGAAAAGCGCGACGTACTGCTGATAGACACCGCTGGCCGGCTGCAGAACAAGTCAGAGCTGATGATCGAGCTGGAGAAGGTGGTCCGCGTCATCAAGAAGGTCGATGCTTCCGCGCCGCATGCGGTGCTGCTGGTGCTCGACGCCACCGTGGGACAAAACGCGCTGTCGCAGGTCGAGGCGTTTCATCGTATGGCTGGCGTCACCGGCTTGGTGATGACCAAGCTCGACGGCACCGCCCGCGGCGGCATCCTGGTGGCGTTGTCGGAAAAATTCAAACTGCCGGTGCATTTTATCGGCGTCGGCGAGGGGATCGACGATCTCGCGCCCTTTACCGCGCGGGACTTTGCCCAGGCGATTGCAGGAATCGAGAGCTGAGATGAGCAATACCGGGATACTCGACAAGAAGCAGCCACATCCGCTGTTCAAGCTCGCCACCGAACTCGGGCCGCTGGTGATCTTCTTCATCGCCAATGCCAAGGGCAACCTGTTCATCGCCACCGGAGCCTTCATGGTGGCGATCGTAGTGGCGATGATCGCCTCTTATGTGGTGACCCGGCATGTGCCCATGATGGCGCTGGTCACCGGCATCATCGTCATCGTGTTCGGCACGCTGACGCTGGTGCTGCACGACGAGACCTTCATCAAGGTCAAGCCGACCATCATCTACGGCCTGTTCGCGGTGATCCTGGGCGGCGGGCTGCTGTTCGGTCGCTCCTTCATCGCCGTGATATTCGACCAGATGTTCAACCTGACGCCGCCCGGCTGGCGCGCGCTGACATTGCGCTGGGCGCTGTTCTTCTTCGCTATGGCGATCGTCAACGAGATCGTCTGGCGCACCCAGACCACCGATTTCTGGGTCGCCTTCAAGGCGTTCGGCGTGATCCCGCTGACGATGGCATTTGCGCTGACGCAAATGCCGCTGATCAAGCGCTATCATCTGGAACCCGTGTCGCTTGCCGAGAGCGAAGCCGACGCCGGAGACATCACCAGGTAAAACGCACCGGCGCGGATGCGCCGGTGCGTTCGCAGTCTAAAACCGAGACAGTCTACTTCGGCTGGCTCGCGATGATCTGGTCGGAGATCTTCTTGTAGGTCGCTTCCGGCAGCACGTTCTTCGAGACCAGCTGGTCCTTCTTGGCATAGGGCCGGCCGGCAATGATCTTGTCGGAATATTTGTCGCCGATCCCCTTGAACGCCATCAACTCATCCTTGCTGGCGGTATTGATGTCGATCTTGCCATCGGCCTTCGCCGCCGGCGCCATCTTCGATTCGGCGGCCGGGGCCGCCTTGCCGGTGGTGATCGGCGCCATCTTGCCGGAAGCGGCGGGCGCGGGCGTCTGCGCCATCGAAGGTGCGGAAGCCAGCAGCCCGAAAGTGAGCGCGGCGGCGGCGAGCGAAGCAAGCGTAAAATGACGCATCGGAATGTCCCTCCAAGGACTGTTTAAGTAACAGAACCAAGCTAGCGGACGATTCATGGCGACGCCATGGCGCGGAAATGAACCGCGGATAAAAGCGAAAATATATTTGAGGGAAGCGTCGACGGGTGCCCCCTTGGCCGGACGGCTCCGAACTAGCTTCCCGCCTTCAGCGCCTTCTCGATCTCGACCTTCAGCACGCTGTCGAAATTCTCAGCTGTGACGCCGCCGACGAGCTTGTAGGCAATGCGCCCATCGCGGCCGACGATGAAGGTCTCGGGCACGCCATAGACGCCCCATTCGATCGCGGCGCGTCCGTTGCCATCGACGCCGACAATGCCGAACGGATTGCCATAGCGGCCAAGAAAGCGCCGCGCATTGTCCGCGCCGTCCTTGTAGTTGATGCCGACCATCTGCAGCCGCTTGTCCTGCGCCAGCGTCGTGAACAACGGCGCCTCTTCGTGGCACGGCACGCACCACGACGCCCACACATTGACGATGCTCACTTTGCCCTTGAACGCCGCCGGATCGAGCCCCGGCACCGCCGCGCCATTGGCCGCGAGGCCTTGCAGCGCCGGCAGCATCGTGGACGGCGCCGGCCGGCCGATCAGCGCGGAGGGAATTTTCGCGGGATCGGCGCCAAGCCGGAACCAGAACAGCGCCGCCATCGCGGCAAAGCCGAGCAATGGTAGCGCCATCATCCAGCGGCGTTTCGGGGTGACGTCGCTCATGACAGGTCCGCCGCGCCGCGGCCGGAGCGGCGGCTGACGCCGGCCGTTTCCAGCGCATGAAGTTGCGCCCGCACACGGCGATGGTCGAGCGCGATCCAGACGATCAGGATCAACACCACGGCGGCGACCAGGGCATAGGACATCACGATGAAGCTGGTGTAGGGACCGAGCGCCATCACGGCAACGCCACTGGCTTGCTGGCCTGCAGCATCTGCAGCGATCGCACGCGGCGGCGCAGGATCTCGTTGCGCATGGCGGCCAGATGCAGCGTGATGAACAGCAGCGAAAACGCCACCGCCATCACCAGCAGCGGCGTCAGAAATGCCTTATCGAGCGACGAGCCGCCCATTTTCATCACCGAGGCTGGCTGGTGCAGCGTATTCCACCAGTCGACGGAAAACTTGATGATCGGGATGTTGATGGCGCCGACCAGGGTCAGGATCGCCGCCGCGCGCGCCGCCCGCGACGGGTCCTCGACCGCGCGCCACAGCGCGATGAGGCCAAGATACATCAGGAACAGGATCAGCATCGATGTCAGCCGGGCGTCCCATTCCCAATAGGTGCCCCACATCGGCCGGCCCCACAGCGAGCCGGTCACCAAGGCCAGGAAGGTGAAGGCCGCGCCGATCGGGGCGGCGGCCTTGGCGGCGACATCGGCGAGCGGATGCCGCCATACCAGCGTGCCCAGCGAAGCCACGCTCATCACGCCCCAGACGAACATCGACAGCCAGGCGTTGGGTACGTGGATGAACATGATCTTGACGGTAGCGCCCTGCTGGTAGTCGTCCGGCGCCAGCGCGGATTGCGTCAGCCCGATCACCAGCACGACCGCGGCCGCGCCGGCCAGCCACGGCAGGATCCGTGTGGACAGCGACAAGAAACGGGTCGGATTGGCGAGTTCAGTCAGGGTCATGGGGTTTCTGATAATCGTCGCAGCGGTTGCAGGCAATCCGCCTGCCATAGCATTGTCGTGTGCTGCCGCGGGTTGATCGGGCGCAAGTCCTTCTCAATCGAGCCCGTGGCGCAGGCTGGCCGCCGCCGCGAACGGCCCGATCACCAGGCTCGCCAGCGACAGCGCGCACAGGATCGAGAACGGGGTGCCGAACGACACCGTTCCCTCGACCGCGGCATTCGACGCCGCGACGCCAAAAATCAGTACCGGGATCGATAGCGGCAGCACCAGCACCGCTAACAGCAACCCGCCGCGCCGCAGCGTCACTGCCAGCGCCGCCCCTATCATGCCGCTGAAGGTCAGCGCCGGCGTCCCCGCCAGCAGCGTTAGCGCCACCGCCAGCGTCGAGCGGCTGTCGAGATTGAGCAGCAACCCCAGAACCGGAGCGGCCAGAATCAGCGGCACGCCGGCGGCCAGCCAGTGCGCCAGCGCCTTGGCCGCACAGGCCAGTTCCAGCGGCGTTCGGCTCATCAGGATCAGATCCAGCGAGCCGTCATCATGGTCCGCGGTGAACAGCCGATCCAACGTCAGCAGGCTGGCCAGCAGCGCGCCGATCCACAGGATCGCCGGTCCGAGGCGCGCCAGCAGCGCCAGATCCGGCCCCAGCGCGAATGGCATCAACACCACCACGGTGAGAAAAAACAGCACCCCGATCAGCGCTCCGCCGCCGATTCGCATAGCGATGCGGATATCGCGACTAATCAGCGCGCCGAGGGCCGTCATGAGGGGGCGTTCGTCGGATACACGCGGCCGCCGTCCCCGATCCGTAATTCCCGCGTTTTAATGCCCAGCGGCGCATGAGTCGCGGCGATGATCAGGCCGCCGCTTTCGAGATGCGTGGTCATCAGACCCGCAAAGATCCGCTGGCTGCCCAGATCCAGCGCCGCCGTCGGCTCGTCGAGCAGCCAGATCGGCCGCCGTACCGTCAGCAGCCGCGCGATCGACAGCCGGCGGCGCTGCCCGGCGGACAGAAAACCAGCCGGCAAGGCCGCGGCATGGCTCAGGCCGACCGCATCGATGCACATGGCGGGATCGGCCGCATCGCCGCCGAGAAATTCGGCCCAGAAGGTCAGGTTTTCGGTGACGGTGAGCGCCGGCTTCATGGCGTCTTCGTGACCCAGATAATGCGCCTGCTCGGACAGCGTCAATTCGGCGTCGCCGCCATCCAGCGTGACTGCCCCTCCCTCCAGCGCCAGCAACCCGCCGATCAGCCGCAGCAAGGAGGTCTTGCCGGCGCCGTTGGGGCCGACGATCGCCAGCGCTTCGCCGGCTGTGGCATCGAAATCCAGGCCGGAAAACACCTCGCGGCCGCCCCGCACACATCGTAACCCGCGCCCCGAGAGCCGCATCTTTGCCCTTTCACGGCCCTGCTGCCATTCAGCCGTCGCCGCGCGCACGTTGCATGATCCCGCATTGCTGCGAAACGATTGTCGCTGTGGCGGCGCCCCTAGAAAGATTCTATAAGCCGGAACTTGATGCAGCACACAATCGACACCCGCAAGCCAATCGGGCTTTTGTCGCTGCGGTGTATAGATACCTTTTGC
>JACMOT010000441.1 GCA_014377915.1 Tardiphaga sp. | reverse complement strand
CCGGTGGCGTCACCGGCGAAACCCATTTTGTCGATTCCGGCTACAACATCATCTCGATGCCGCATCCCGACGCGCTGAAGGCGGATGTGACGGAGTAGAATCTGTTTCCCGGACGCGCTGCGGCGTTCTTATGCCGCTGCGCAGATCCGGGATCCCGGTTGCTTCCTCAACGAACCGGGGCCCCGGATCAGCAGCGCACCACGTCGCAAGTGCGACGCGCTGCGCAGCATCCGGGGAACGCAGCACATCAGCGGTGCTTCAAAATTACATCTTCTCGCCCGCCGCCATCAGCGCGGCGCGCTGGAACGCCGGGCGCGATTCGCAGCGATCGAGGTAGCGGTCGAAGGACGGTCGCGGCGAGATCATCTTGAACTGCCGCACCGCGAAATTGAGGCTCGAGCCGATCGCGATATCGGCGGCGGAAAACGTCTCGCCGAGAAGCCACGGTCCGTCTTCCAGGGCGGCCTCCAGCACGTCGAACACCCGCTTGGCGTCGCCCCAGCCGGCGGCGACCGAATTCATCTCGAATTTGGCGGCGAGCTGCGCGATCGCGGGCTCGATGCAGCTCGGCGCAAAGAACAGCCAGTACAGATATTTGGCGCGATGCACGTCGCCCAGCGCCGGCGCCAGTGCCGCGTCGGGATAGCGCTCGGCGACATAGGCGCAGATCGCCGCGGCCTCGGCCATGGCGGCGTCGCCGTCCTGCAGCGCCGGGACCTTGCCCATCGGATTGACGGTGAGGAATTCCAGCGAGCGCTGCGCGCCGGTCGAGATGTCGGTGAGCACGCGCTGATAGGGAACGCCGGTCTCTTCCATCAGCCACAGCGCGGTGAACGAGCGCGATCGCGGCGACCAGTACAGTTTCATCATGGCGTTGGCTCCGGTGGTAAATCTGGGCGCCAGTTGTGCGGAGATTCGGGGAGAGGTGCAAGGTAGCGCGGCTTTCTTCCGCTCTCCCCCCAAGCAGCGAAGCCGCGCAGGTGGGAGAGGGGAAGAAAGTAAAAAAGCCCCCGCGATGTCTCGCGGGGGCTTTTTCAACTCAGTAAATCAAGCTGCGGAAAATTACTCCGCGGCCTGCAGCATCGGCTCGGCGTGGAGCTCGAAGCGGTCGGCATTCATCACCTTGGCCCAGGCCTTGACGAAATCCTTGACGAATTTCGCCTTGGCATCGCTGCTGCCATAGACTTCGGCCAGCGCCCGGAGCTGCGAGTGCGCCCCGAAGATCAGGTCGACGCGCGTGCCCGTCCACTTCACCGCCTTGGTCTTGCGGTCATGCGCCTCATAGACACCGTCCTGGCCCGCCACCGGCGCCCATTCGATGTTGATGTCGAGCAGATTGACGAAGAAGTCATTGCTCAACGTTCCCGGCCTGGCGGTGAGGACGCCATGCTTGGAGTCCGCGGCATTGGCGCCGAGCACGCGCAGGCCGCCGAGCAGTACGGTCAGTTCCGGCGCGGTCAGCTTCAGCAGCTGCGCGCGGTCCACCATGGCCTCTTCCGGGACCATGTATTGCGGCTTGCCGCTGATGTAGTTGCGGAACGCGTCGGCACGGGGTTCGAGCGGCGCGAAGGAATGCGCGTCGGTCTGCTCCTGCGTGGCGTCGCCGCGGCCTGGCGAGAACGGCACGGTCACGCTGTGGCCGGCGTCCTTGGCGGCCTTCTCGATCGCGGCCGCGCCACCGAGCACGATCAGGTCGGCGATCGGCACTTTCTTGCCGAACGCCTTCTGGATCGCTTCCAGCTTGGCCAGCACATCGGCGAGCTGGGCGGGCTGGGTGACTTCCCAGTCCTTCTGCGGCGCGAGGCGGATGCGTGCGCCATTGGCGCCGCCGCGCTTGTCGGAGCCGCGGAACGTCGAGGCCGAGCCCCAGGCGGTCGATACCAGCTGCGCCACCGTGAGGCCGGAAGCGAGGATCTTCGCCTTCAGCTCGGCGATGTCCGCGTCGTTGATCAGCGGATGATCGACGGCCGGGATCGGGTCCTGCCAGATCAGGGTTTCCTTCGGGACCAGCGGGCCGAGATAGCGCACCACCGGACCCATGTCGCGATGGGTCAGCTTGAACCAGGCGCGGGCGAAGGCATCGGCGAACTTGTCCGGGTTCTCGTAGAAGTGACGCGAGATCTTCTCGTAGGCCGGATCGACGCGCAGCGCGATGTCGGAGGTCAGCATGGTCGGCAGATGCTTCTTCGCGGGATCAAAGGCATCCGGTATGTCCGCCTCGGCGTTCTTTGCCACCCACTGATGCGCGCCGCCCGGGCTCTTGGCCAGCTCCCATTCGTATT
>JACMOT010000440.1 GCA_014377915.1 Tardiphaga sp. | reverse complement strand
CGCCCTATCTGGGTTACGATGCACCGTCCCACCAGCCGGACGGCGGCTGTGCGCGCGCGGACGTCCCGCGGATGATCGGATTGCAGGCGATGGCCCAGGCTGGTATCTCCTGCTGCGTCAACCTGCCGGTCGTAGCCTTCGCGGTGCCGCCCGGATCCACGAACAGGCTGGTGGCAACCTACAGCGAAAGACTCCGCAGCAATTTCGGCACCCATCCTGACTTCCGCACCGACCTTCCTGCCGTCAGCAGACCGATCACTCTGTTTTCCGGCAGTGCTGACGAACTGATGGATTCGAGTAAATATGAAGCGGCGATGCGCAGTGTGTTGCCGTCCATCAAGGTCAGGCTGCTGCCGGGCATCAATCACATGGGTATCGTCGCCGACGCCCGCGCCGTGTCGGCTATTGCCGACGATGTCGTCAAATCCGAAGTGAGTTCGCGATGAGTATCGACCGCCGCGAGGCTGCCGCCGCGCTCTCTGATATCGCCGACATTTCCCGGCGCGTGCGGCAGTCCCGCATCTACCAGATCAGCAGCCTGATGTTGATGCTGTGGGGACCGCTGGTGATGGCCGGCTATGTCGTATCGTGGCTCCAGCCGACCTACGGCGGTTATGCCTGGGTGGCGATCAACCTGATCGGGATTGCCGGGACGTTCGCGATCAGCGCGCGCGACCACGCAAGCACAGGCACGCGTTCCTTCGACGTGAGAGTGGCCGCCGCGTTTCTGCTGTTCTTCGGCTTCGGCCTGTTGTGGAGCGTCGGCATGCTGCATTTCACGGCGCGGCAACTCGGCGCGTTCTGGCCGACCTACATCATGCTTGTCTATACCATCGTCGGGCTATGGATCGGCGCCGCCTTTGTGGCGATCGGGCTCGGCATCACCGTTCTGACGCTGCTCGGCTACTTCTTCATCGGCGACTGGTTCGAGCTTTGGATGGCCGTGGTCAACGGCGGCGGGTTGCTGCTCGGCGGGCTCTGGATGCGGCGGAACTGACATGGCCGGGCTCGACGAGATCATCCACCAGCCGCTGCGGCTGCGCATCATGGCCGCGCTGACGGCGCTGCCGGAAGCGCAGGGCATGGATTTTCCCCGGTTGAAGAAGCTCACCGGCGCCACCGACGGCAATCTCGGTGCCCATATCGAGACACTGTCCAAGGCCGGTTATGTCGACGTCGCCAAGGCCTTTGTCGGCAAGAAGCCGCAGACCACGGTGACCGCGACGGCGACGGGGCGGGGCGCCTTCGCCCGCCATGTCGCGACCCTGCGCGAGATCATCGCCGGGGCGGGAGAATAAGCTGTCCACAGCAGCCGGCCGGGTTGTTGCGGCCTCGGGCGGCCGTGGTAAACCCTGCGCTTATCCGCATCTTCCGGACTGGCTGCATTCATGAACATTCTTCTTCTCGGTTCCGGCGGGCGTGAGCACGCGCTGGCATGGAAGCTCTCGTCGTCGCCGCTCGTGACGAAGCTGTGGTGCGCGCCGGGCAATGCCGGTATCGCGCAAGAGGCCGAATGCGTCGCGCTCGACACGGCCGACCACGCCGCGGTGATCTCGTTCTGCCGCGACAACGCAGTGGAATTCGTCGTGGTCGGGCCGGAGGCGCCGCTGGCGGCGGGGATCGTCGACGATCT
>JACMOT010000439.1 GCA_014377915.1 Tardiphaga sp. | reverse complement strand
TGTTTTGCCATTAGAGCTGGTGCGGACGGCGGGAATCGAACCCGCACGACGTTGCCATCGAGGGATTTTAAGTCCCTTGCGTCTACCAGTTCCGCCACGTCCGCATTGATCGTTAGATCAGGCCTTCTGCATAGTCGAGCCCGGTGGCAAAGCAAAGCCCGCCGTCCGGCTGGACATCCGGCGGGATCACCCTGCCCGCTCAGACCCGCTCGATCTTGCCCGCGAACAGCGCCAGCGGCACGACCTTGGCGCGCAGCGCCTGGGCCTGCATCTGGCAGACGCAGAGCGGCTCACCCTTGCGCTTGGCGCAGCGGCACGGATAGCCGTAGGCAAATTCCACCAGCGCGTCGACGTCGTGGGCCTGGATCGCCTGTTCGACCCGGTCGGCATAATCCGCCGACAGATATTTGGTGTCGCTTATCGCCATGAGGGCACTCTTGTCCGGGTGGGCGCGGGCGGTCAGACGGGCCCGCGCGGCAGCTAGACCGCCTCTATACGCAAAGCGGGGCGCGGCGAAAAGCCCCATCCCGACACGGCTGCGCCGGCCTGATCGCTCAGGCCGGCGCGGCCACCGTCAAACCTCAACCGCCGTAGCGGACCAGGCTATTCCTTCTTGTCGATGTTCCAGAACACCGGGGTCGCGGCGCCCGGCAGCACGCCGGTGAGCGACTTCCGCCACGCGCTCGGGATCCTGTATTCGCCAAGTGGCAGATACGCGACCTGGTCATAGGCGCGCGCCTGGACTTCGGCGGCAATGACCTTCTGCTCCTCGAGCGACGTCGAGCGCGAGAACTTGTCGCGCAGTTCTTCCATCTTCGGATCGTCAAACCAGCCGAACCAGCCACCCTTGGTGCCACGACCCGAGATCGAGACGTTGGAGACCGGGTTGAGGATGTCGGCGCCGACCCAGTTGGTGAAGAACATGTTCCAGCCACCTTCCTTGACCGGCTTCTGGCTGGCGCGACGGGTTACCACGGTCTGCCAGTCGGTGGCCTGCACCTCGACCTTGAAGCCGGCCTCGCGCAGCAACTGCGCCGCGACGATCGGCTGCGCCTTCAGCGTGATGACGTCGGTCGGCGCCATGATCACGACGGGGGTGCCATCATAACCGGATTCCGCCAGCGCCTTCTTGGCGTCGGCCATGCCGCTGCCCTTGACCAGCGAATCGCCGCCGGCCTCGTTGCCGAACGGCGTACCGCAAGCAAACAGCGACCCACAGGTCTTGTAGTAGGTGGGATCGCCGACCAGCGCGTCGAGCACCGGCTTCTGGCTCATCGCCAGGAACGCGGCGCGGCGCACCTTCAGATTATCAAATGGGGGCAACAGGAAGTTCATCCGGCCGAGCGTCTGGTAGCCCAGCTTGTTGAGGATCTCCAGGTTGAGGTCCTTATCCTTGGCCAGCACCGGCAGGATATCGAACGACGGATTTTCCAGGAAGTCGATGTCGCCGGACTGCAGCGCATTCACCGCGGTCTGCGCATCGGGCATCGTGATCCATTCGACGCGGTCGACCTTCACGACCTTGCCGCCGGCGGCCCAGCTCGCGGGCTCGGAGCGCGGCACGTAGTCGGTGTTCTTTTCGTACACCGCCTTCACGCCGGGCTGGAATTCGGCCTGCACGAATTTGAACGGGCCCGAACCGATCTGCTCGGCAATCGCCTTGCCGGACGGCGTTTCCGCCAGCCGCTTCGGCATCATGAACGGCACCAGCGACGACGGCTTGGCGATCGAGTCCAGCACGAGGCCGTAGGGCTCCTTGAGCGTCAGCACGATGGTCTTGGCGTCGGGCGCCTCGATGCTCTTGGTGAAGTCCATCAGCTTCTGGCCCATGCCGTCGGCCTTGCCCCAACGCTGCAGCGAGGCGACGCAATCTTCCGCGGTGACGGGCTTGCCGTCATGCCATTTGAGGCCATCGCGCAGCGTAAATGTATAGACAAGCTTGTCGTCGGAAATCTTGACGCTGGCCATCTGCGGCTGGACCTTGAACTCCGAATCCATCGCCAGCAGCGTGTCGTAGACCATGTAACCATGATCGCGCGTGATGTACGCGGTGGTCAGGCCGGGATCGATGACGCGCAGATCGGAATGCATCACCGCGGTAATGGTCTTGCCCGCGGCGAACGCCGGCAGCGAGAAGGTCGGCAGCGCCAGCGCGGCTGCGACCACCATCCCGGTCAGGGTCGATTTCGAAAACGCCGCGGAATGCCGCCAGCGTGAGATGTAAGACATCGGTCTCTCCTGATTGGAAACTGATCATCGGTCGATGATTCATTATGCAACGCGATAGAAATTTAGGCGTCACCGCGCGTGGCATTTAATCTTTTACACATCAAAGACTTGCACCAAGCGCGCTGCGCGTCAATCGGGTTTTCATGTCGCCGCCGCCCTGCGCAATCACGTCGCGCCCTCGCCCGTTTGCAAACTCAAATCACCTGCTGCTAAGTCACGCCACAGCGCGCGCAATGATCGCAAGCACAATGTCCGACGGATCGCGATCGACATCCTATCCACAAGGAAGCTCCGATGAATCCCGCCAACCTTCCCTTCGACGCCGACGAGATGCTTTCCGGCCTGCGCATTTGGGTCGAATGCGAAAGCCCGACATGGGATGCCAATGCCGTCAACGGCATGCTCGATCTCGCCGCGCGCGACATGGCGATCATGGGTGCGACGATTGAACGCGTCGCCGGACGCATGGGATTTGGCGGCTGCATCCGCGCCCGCTTTCCACATCCGAAATTCGGCCAGCCCGGTATCCTGATCGCCGGTCACATGGACACCGTGCATCCGGTCGGCACCCTCGAAACGCTGAAGTGGCGCCGTGACGGCGCCAAATGCTATGGCCCCGCGATCTGCGACATGAAGGGCGGCAATTATTTGTCGCTGGAAGCGATCCGGCAACTGGCGCGCGCCTCGTTCACGACGCCGCTGCCGATTACCATCCTGTTCACGCCCGACGAGGAAGTCGGCACGCCCTCGACGCGCGACATCATCGAGGCGGAAGCCGCCCGCAACAAATACGTGCTGGTGCCCGAGCCCGCGGGTCGCGGCGGCAAGGGCGTCGTCACCGGCCGCTACGCGATCGCGCGCTTCAATCTCGAAGCCATCGGCAAGCCCAGCCATTCCGGCGCCACGCTGTCCAGCGGACGTTCGGCGATTCGCGAAATGGCGCGGCAGATTCTCGCCATCGACGCGATGACCGGCCCGGATTGCACCTTCAGCGTCGGCATTGTGCACGGTGGAAAATGGGTCAATTGCGTGGCCTCCTCCTGTACCGGCGAAGCGCTAAGCATGGCGAAGCGCCAGGCCGACCTCGATGCCGGCATCGAGCGCATGATGGCGCTGAATGGCACCGAGAACGACGCCACCTTCAAGGTCACACGTGGCGTGACACGACCGGTATGGGAGCCGGACGCCGGCACCATGGCGCTGTACGAAAAAGCCCGGCTGGTGGCGAAGGATCTCGGCATCGATCTGCAGCATGAAAGCTCCGGCGGCGGCTCCGACGGTAATTTTACCGGCGCGATGGGTATCCCCACCCTCGACGGCCTCGGCGTTCGCGGCGCGGGCATGCATACGCTCGGCGAATTCATCGAGGTCGACAGCCTGGTCGAACGCGGCCGCCTGATGGCCGGTTTGCTGGCGACGCTGGATTGAGGCACAACGACGCCACGTTGACGCGCCTGAAAAGGCGCGCCGACTGTGGCAGTGGCACAGGACTTGCTCATTCCTTTTGCAGGCAAGTTGTGACAGTGAGGACCATGATAAAATTATGCAACGAGCCCGCGACGTTCCCGATCCCTTTGCGCCAGACGTGTGAAACGTCCGGCGTCGTCGGCCGGTAGGAACGCGTCATGCTCGGATATCTCATTCGCCGAATCCTCGCCGCCATTCCCGTCATGGGTGTGGTGGCGTTGTTCGTCTTCCTGTTGCTGCGGCTGACGCCCGGCGATCCCGCGGCGATCCTCGCCGGCGACAACGCCACGCCGGAACAGCTTGATCGCATTCGCACCCAGCTCGGTCTCAACGAACCGCTCTACACCCAGTTCATCACCTGGGTCGGCCGGCTGCTGCATGGCGATCTCGGCACGTCGCTGATCTCGAACGTGCCGGTGCTGCAGTTGATCGGCCTGCGCGTCGAGCCCTCGATCAGCGTCGCGCTCAGCGTCATGCTGGTGTCGATCCTGGTGGCGGTGCCGCTCGGCGTCATCGCGGCGTGGAAGCACGGCACCTGGATCGACCGTTTCGTGATGGCGCTGTCGGTGATCGGTTTTTCGATTCCGGTCTTCGTGATCGGCTATGTGCTGATCCAGGTGTTCGCGATCGAATTGCGCTGGGTCCCGGTGCAGGGCTTCCGCAGCATCTTCAAGGGATTTGGGCCGTTCTTCGAGCGCATCATCCTGCCGACGGTATCGCTGTCGTTCATCTATGTCGCGCTGATCGCGCGCATGACGCGCGCCGCGATGCTCGACGTGCTGGGCGAGGACTATGTCCGCACCGCGCGCGCCAAGGGCATCAATGAAAGCGGTGTGCTGCTGCGCCACGCGCTGCGCAATGCGGCGGTCCCGGTCATCACCGTGATCGGAACCGGCTT
>JACMOT010000438.1 GCA_014377915.1 Tardiphaga sp. | reverse complement strand
TGATCGCCGCCGACGGGGCATCGATGTTCATCAGAACGAAGTGCGCCTTGCGGTTCTTGTTCATGCGATAGGTCAGGGAGCGAACGCCCCAGTTTTCCATCTTCACGACCTTGCCGCCGAGACCTTCGGCGATTGCGGTCATCTGTGCCGTCAGGTCCTCGACCTGTTGGGCGCTCGCGTCCTGGCGCGCGAGAAATACATGCTCGTAGAGAGCCATGATTGTCCTTTCCACTGTTAGCGCGTCGCCCGGCGGCAAGCCCTTCGAACCCTCTTGGAAAGGACTCGATATTGCTCAGAAGGCGGAAGCACGGGACGACGGGCCAACTGGCCCTGTCACATCAATTCAGAATCTCAAATTGCTGGGACCGTCCGTTCAGCTCCCGGCCGGGGTCTGCGGATTTCGCGGGTTATACGGATTTTCGGGCAAATGGCAAGGGAAACACGGCGGCGACCGCGCCGTCCCGATGCCGCGACCGACGATTTCCCCCGGCGCGCGCGGCCGGTCTGTTCGGCCGTGCAACTTGACATCGCCCGCAGCGTCAGTGTCTTTCCGCGCGAGATTGAGCGATTTAACGTCATACGGCAACATCCTGCAGGGGTATTGATGACCGCAGCATTCACCTTTCCGGGGCAGGGCTCCCAGGCGGTCGGCATGGGCAAGGCGCTGGCCGAGGCCTTCCCGGTCGCGCGGGCGGTATTCGACGAGGTTGATTCGGCGCTCGGCGAGAAGCTGACCGCGATCATCTGGGACGGCCCGGCCGAAACCCTGCAGCTCACCGAGAACGCCCAGCCGGCCTTGATGGCGGTATCGCTTGCCACCTTGCGCGTGCTGGAGAGCGAAGCCGGGATCTCGCTGGCGCGGGATGCTGCCTTTGTCGCCGGGCATTCGCTCGGCGAATATTCGGCGCTGGCCGCCGCCGGCAGCCTGTCGATATCAGACGCCGCCCGGCTGCTGCGGACCCGTGGCCTCGCCATGCAAAAAGCGGTGCCGGCCGGCATCGGCGCGATGGCGGCGCTGCTGGGACTGGATTTCGAGACCGCCGTCGCGGTGGCCGAAGAGGCCGCGCAGGGCCAGGTGTGCCAGGCTGCCAATGACAATGGTGGCGGCCAGGTGGTTGTTTCCGGCGATAAAGCGGCGGTCGAGCGCGCCCTCGATATCGCCAAGACCAGGGGCGCCAAGCGCGCGATGTTGCTGCCGGTGTCGGCGCCGTTTCATTGCAGTCTGATGCAGCCCGCCGCCGACGTGATGGCGGCGGCGCTTGCCAATGTGACCATCCACGCGCCGGTGGTGCCGCTGGTATCTAACGTGCTGGCTTCGGCGCTGAGCGATCCCGACGAAATCCGCCGTCGCTTGGTGGAGCAGGTCACCGGCACCGTGCGCTGGCGCGAATGTGTGCTGTACATGGCAAGCCACGGCGTTAGCCGGTTTCTCGAACTCGGCTCCGGCAAGGTGCTGAGCGGACTCGTCAAGCGTATCGCCGATGGTGCGATCGGTGTGTCGGTCAGCGGACCGAACGACATTTTGGCGGCCAAGGATGCGCTCGCCGCCGCGCATTTGGCCTGAACGACAAAGGAAATAACATGTTTGATTTAACTGGCCGGACCGCATTGGTGACCGGCGCGACCGGTGGCATTGGCGGAGCGATCGCGGCGGCGCTGCATGCGCAGGGCGCCACGGTGGCCCTGTCCGGGACGCGACGCGAGGCGCTGGAGGCGCTGGCGGCCAAGCTCGGTGATCGCACTTACGTGCTGCCCTGCAACCTGTCCGATGCCGCCGAGGTCGAGGCTCTGGTGCCGTCGGCCGAAAAGGCAATGGGCCAGCTCGATATTCTGGTCAGCAATGCTGGCATTACCCGCGACAATCTGTTCGTCCAGCTCAAGGACGAGGACTGGGATGCCGTGATCAACGTCAACCTGACCGCGACTTTCCGGCTGGCGCGCGCCGCCACCAAGCTGATGATGCGCAAGCGGTTCGGCCGCATCATCGCCATCACATCGGTGGTTGGCGTGACCGGCAATCCGGGCCAGGGCAACTACACCGCCGCGAAGGCCGGGCTGATCGGCATGATCAAGACGCTCGGCGCCGAATATGCGAAGCGCAATGTCACCGCCAACTGCATCGCACCGGGCTTCATCGCCACGCCGATGACAGATGCGCTGAACGACAAGCAGCGCGAGACGATTCTGACCAAGGTCCCCGCCGGGCGCCTCGGCACCCCGGAAGATATTGCTGCGGCGGCGGTCTATCTCAGTTCAAACGAGGCGGCCTACGTCACCGGGCAGACAATTCACGTCAATGGCGGGATGGCCATGATTTGAGCGGCTGGGAACCCGCAACATCCTGATTTGATGGATGTTCGGCCGGACAGGGAGGCTGGTGGCCAAGGCTGGGGAAGTATGCTAACCGAACCTTCAGCGGCGGGGCGAAGAAGGCCATTGCAGGAATTTGAAACCCTGTATATTGGCGGGGGCGAGCCTGCCGTTTCGCGACGCTCCGTCCGGGACGACGGGGCAATCCAGATCACGCGCAACTGCGCAGGGTTCAAACGAGTTAACGCTCCACGATGGCTCGTATCGTCTACGGACGGGCCGAATGTAACAAGCACGAGGTTTTACGATGAGCGAGATTGGCGAGCGAGTTAAGAAGATCGTGGTCGAACACCTTGGTGTTGAACCCGAGAAGGTTGTCGATGCCGCGAGCTTTATTGATGATCTCGGCGCTGACAGTCTCGACACGGTTGAGCTTGTGATGGCATTCGAAGAAGAGTTCGGCTGCGAAATTCCGGACGATGCCGCGGAGACGATCCTGACCGTTGGCGATGCCACCAAGTTTCTCGAGAAAAACGCAAAAAGCTGACGCCTTCGCGCGACACATTTGAAGCCGGACGGATCGCTTGATGCGGTCCACCGGCTTCTTGCTGTGACGGGCAGGGTCGGCTGGAGGATTCGACGATGAGACGGGTGGTCGTCACAGGCCTTGGCATGGTGTCGCCCCTCGGTTGCGGCGTTGAGCCGACCTGGAAGCGCATTCTCAACGGCGAGAGCGGCGCCAAGCGAATCGACACGTTTGACGTGTCGGACCTGACCAGCCAGATCGCCTGCGTGATTCCGCGCGGCGACGGCACCGACGGCACGTTCAATCCCGATCACTGGATGGAGCCGAAAGACCAGCGCAAGGTCGACGATTTCATTATCTACGCGATGTGCGCCGCCAAACAGGCGCTCGATGACGCCAACTGGCACCCCAAGACCGAAGAAGAAAAATGCGCCACTGGCACCATGATCGGTTCCGGCATCGGTGGCCTGTCGGGGATTGCCGACACGGCGCTGCTCCTGAAGGAGCGCGGACCTCGCAAGGTTTCTCCGTTTTTCATTCCCGGTCGCCTGATCAATCTAGCCTCCGGCTATGTCTCGATCGCGCATGGCCTCAAGGGCCCCAATCATTCGGTTGTGACGGCTTGTTCGACCGGCGCGCATGCGATCGGTGACGCCAGTCGCTTGATCGCGCTCGGGGATGCCGACGTGATGGTCGCTGGCGGTACTGAATCGCCGATCAGCCGTCTAGCGATGGCTGGCTTCTGCGCCGCCCGCGCATTATCAACCGGCTTCAATGACGATCCGACGAGGGCGTCGCGCCCGTATGACAAAGACCGCGATGGCTTCGTCATGGGCGAGGGCGCTGGCGTCGTCGTGCTGGAAGAATACGAACACGCGAAAGCTCGCGGTGCCAAAATCCATGGCGAAATCGTCGGCTACGGCATGTCGGGCGATGCCTATCACATCACGTCACCCACGCCCGATGGCGATGGCGCTTTCCGTAGTATGAGCGCCGCCATGAAGCGCGCTGGCATTACCGCGGCCGACATCGATTACATCAACGCGCACGGCACCTCGACGCCGCTTGGTGACGAGATTGAATTGGGCGCCGCGCTGCGGCTACTCGGCAATGCGGCGTCAAAAGTGTCGATGTCCTCGACCAAGTCGTCGATCGGGCATCTGCTTGGCGCGGCGGGTGCGGTAGAGGCCATCTTCTGTATTCTCGCCATCCGGGACAATGTGGCGCCGCCGACGATCAATCTTGAAAATCCGTCAATCGAGACGGCGATCGACCTGGTGCCGCTCAAACCGCGCAAGCGCGAGATCAACATCGCGTTGTCGAATTCGTTCGGATTTGGTGGTACCAATGCATCGTTGATCCTGCAGCGGCTCGCGAGCTAGCGAGACTTCACCGTTTCGCCGCATTCCGCGCTAATTCCTACTTCGGGCGTATGCTAATGGCGAGGTCCGGATTCGACCCGTCACGATTGAACCGACAGGATTCAGGTTATATCGATGAGTGAAAGGCCGCCCATTTCGCCCAGGAGTCCACGCGCCGCGCTGGAGCCCGAGCAGGTTCCGCCGCCGCCGAAGCGTTCCGATCATGCCCGCAATCCGCTGGTGATCGCCGGCAATGCCATCATTACGATCATCATCGTTGCCATGATCGGGGCCGGTGGCGTCTATGTCTATGGCCGTCAGGCGCTGAAGACGCCCGGACCGCTGGAAGAGGAAAAGATCGTCAACATTCCCGCCCGCGCGGGCAAGGGCGACATAGCCGAGACGCTGCTGCGCGAAGGCGTGATCGATGCCAATCGCTGGGTGTTTATCGGCAGCGTGTTCGCACTGCAGGCCAGCTCCGAGCTGAAGCCCGGCGAGTATTTGTTTCAGAAACACGCCAATCTGCGCGACGTGATCGGGACCATCGTCGAAGGCAAGGTGGTGCAACACTCCGTCACGATGCCGGAGGGCCTCACTTCCGAACAGATCGTCGGCCGCTTGACCGATAATGAACTGTTTGCCGGCTCGATCCGGGAGATGCCGCGCGAAGGCACGCTGCTGCCGGAGACGTATAAATTCCCGCGCGGTACCTCGCGCGACCAGGTGATCCAGCGTATGCAGCAGGCGCAGAAGCGCGTGCTGGCCGAAATCTGGGAGCGCCGTAACGCTGACATTCCGGTCAAGACGCCGGAGCAACTGGTGACGCTGGCGTCGATCGTCGAGAAGGAGACCGGTAAGGCCGATGAGCGCAGCCGCGTGGCGGCGGTGTTCGTTAACCGCCTGCGCCAGAAGATGAAGCTGCAGTCCGACCCGACGATCATCTATGGCATTGTCGGCGGCAAGGGCACGCTGGGCCGGCCCATCAAGCGCAGCGAGATTCAGCAGCCTTCTCCCTACAACACCTATGTCGTCGAAGGCCTGCCGCCCGGACCGATTGCCAATCCGGGTCGCGCTTCGCTGGAGGCGACCGCCAATCCGGCGCGCACCCGCGACCTGTTCTTTGTGGCGGATGGTACCGGTGGCCACAGCTTCACCGAGACCTATGACGCACACCAGAAGAACGTGGCCCGGCTGCGGGCGATGGAGAAGGCGGTGCAGAACGACGCCGTCGAGCCGTCCGATGACGCGCCAGCGCCCGCTTCGGCCGCCGCCGCCCCCGCGGACGCCAATGCGGCGACCGGAACGGCAGCCAAGCCCGCTCCGGCCAAGCGCGCCCGCCCGGCGGCACCAGCCCGTCAGGGTGCCGCACAATCGTCCACCACGCCACCGGTGGTCCAGCAATAGGCGCCGTGTCGCGGTCAGCCGGCTGAATTCGGCCTTGAATTTCCCTCGGCCTGAAAAGGCCGTAACCTGAGCATGGTTCGCGGGTCGCGAATCTCACTCGTATTTCTGGAGACGTTCCGCGATGGCGCTGTCGAGCATGACCGGCTTTGCGCGAAGCCACGGTACCAGCGGGCCATATGCGTTCGAATGGGAATTGAAGTCCGTCAACGCCAAGGGCTTTGACCTTCGGATGCGGCTGCCGCCGGGCTGGGACGAACTCGAAACGATCGCCCGCAAGCGGGCCACCGAGGTGCTGTCGCGCGGCACCGTCTACGCCAACCTGACGGTGAAACGCGGCAACGCGCTTTCCACCATTCGCGTCAATGAGGAAGTGCTGAATTCGATCCTGCGAATCGCAGCCGACCTCGCCGGCAAGATCGACGCGGTGGCGCCAAGCGTTGACGGTCTGATGGCGATCAAGGGTGTCATCGAAGTGGTCGAGCCGGAGGCCGACGAGGCCGAGGACAAGGCTGCCAGGCTTGCCGTCGCCGCGGCCTTCGACGAGGCGCTGACCGCGCTGGTCGCGATGCGCAAGCGCGAGGGCACCACGCTCGGCGAAATTCTGTCGCAGCGCATGGCCGAGATCGAGACACTGGCAAACAAGGCCGAGGCGGCGCCGGGACGCAAGCCCGAGGCGATCCGCGCGCGGCTCGCCGAACAGATCGCCGCCTTGCTGGAATCGTCGGATCGATTCGATTCCGATCGCCTCAACCAGGAAGCGCTGATGATGGCGGCGAAGGCCGACATCCGCGAGGAGCTCGACCGCATCGCCTCGCACATCTCGCAAGCCCGCGAGATGATCGGCAAGGGTGGCCCGGTCGGCCGCCGGCTGGATTTCCTGGCGCAGGAGTTCAACCGCGAGGTCAACACCTGCTGCTCGAAATCCAACGATCTGGAATTGACCAATACCGGCCTCGAGATGAAGAACGTGGTCGAGCAGTTCCGCGAACAGGTTCAGAATCTCGAATGACGATTTCCAACAATCCTGTATTCGTAGGCGTCGAGCGGCGCGGATTGATGTTCGTGCTGTCGTCGCCGTCCGGCGCCGGCAAGACCACGCTGACGCGGATGCTGATCGACGAGATCCCGGATTTGCGGATGTCGGTGTCGGTCACGACGCGGCCGATGCGCCCCGGTGAAATAGAAGGGCGCGACTATTACTTCGTCGATCAGGCGCGGTTCGACGCGATGGTTGCCTGCGACGAATTGCTGGAATGGGCGCGGGTGTTCGATAATTGCTATGGTACGCCGCGCGGACCGGTCGAAACCGCGCTGTCGGCCGGGCACAATGTGCTGTTCGACATCGACTGGCAGGGTACGCAGCAATTGCGCGGGCGGGCGCCGAAGGATGTGGTCAGCGTCTTCATCCTGCCGCCCTCGGTGCAGGCACTGGAGCAGCGGCTGCATACCCGGGCGCAGGATTCTGACGAGGTGATCCGCGGTCGGATGAAAAAGGCCGGCGACGAGATGAGTCATTTCGACGCCTATGATTATATCGTCATCAACGACAATATCGGCATCGCCTTCGAGGCGGTGAAATCGATCCTGCGCGCCGAGCAACTGAAGCTGGAACGCCAGGTCGGCGTCACCGCCTTCGTGCAAAAGCTGCGGCAGCAGCTTTAGGCCTGACGCAGTTTGCGATCATGTCCCGGACGATATTAACTGTCAGGCGAGCGGGCGCCGCGGTGAACTGGCCAGCAACTCCTCGACCTCGCGGCCGAGATTGCGGGTCTCCTGAATCTCGCGGGCGATCCGCACCCATTTCATCGTGGGGTCGGGGGGAGGTTCGGCGACCGGAGATATCTCTGTATTGTCATCCTCGTTCCAGTCCATCCGAAACGGCTCGCGGATTTTGTCGCCCTCGATCTGTCGGGCGCGGCGCCGCCGCATGATGACGGCAATGGCGGTGCCGCCAAACGTCAGCGCACCGGCCAGCAGGGTCATCAATATCCAGGAATAGCCGTCTTCCGGCTCGTCTACCGGCTCTGTTGGCTGATGTGCCTCGACCACCGGCGCCGAAGTGGCGACAGGGCCGGGGTCGCCGCGATCGGCCCAGCGCGCGGCCATTACCCATTCGTCGGCGGCAGGCGGCGCCGCTGCCGCGACCAGGGTCGGTGCCGACGCCGGCGCCGGAAGCGCCGCGGGCATCGCGGCGCTGGCACGATCAGGTGCCGCGTCGAAAATCTCAGCTCGCGCGTTTGCGATTGATTTCGGCAGAGTTGGCGACGTACGAGGTTTGACCGAGCGTGCGACGGAGGCGGTCTTGCGTTCGGCGCCCTCGCGCTGATCGCTGATATACCAGCATTTGCGCTTGGTGGCGCGGTCGCTGCGATAGTACCAGTGCCCGCCGCCCGGGGCATCGGCCTTTGGCGCCGTCAAACATTCGTCGGCGGCGGTACTCTTGGTAATTGTCGTCAGCGAGACAGCCACCATCGCACTAATGATGACGGCCGAAATTGTCGCGGCCCGGTTAGCCATACGAATCCCCGATGATGAGTTGGGCGACTCTTGCCCGGGGGGACGATCGGCTGCGATCTGGGTCGCAATGAGCCGCAATTTCGCGCGGCGTGGGGCAAAATTCGGACGCGCCTTGGCAGCGTCAGAATTTCGCCCGGCGCCGTCATCGGGCGTGGTGTCAGTTGGCGAGCACGACGCGGCCGACGACCTTGCCAGCACGCAACTCCTCGATCCACTTCTGCGCCTCGGCCATCGGCTCTTCCTTCATCGGGGTCGGCTTGATCTTGCCGGCGCGGGCGAGATCCATCAACTCGCGCGCTTCCGCCAGCGTGCCGACCATGAAGCCCTCGATCGTCATGCGCTTGTAGATCCACTGCACCATGGGCAGCGAGAAGTTGCCGCCCATCAGGCCGGACACAACAATCTTGCCGCCGCGTGCCACGGTCGACACCGCGAAACCCATCGACTTGTCGTTGCCGGCAAAATCGACGACGCCGTCGAAGCCGCCGTCGTTCTCTTTCACCATACGCTTGGCGACATCGGGTTCGGCGGGATCATAAGCGAAGGCGGCGCCGTTCTTCAGCGCGGCCTCGCGCGCCGCCGGGTTGAGGTCGGCGACCGAGATCGGCTGCTTGAACATGGCCTGCGCGAAAGCCAGCCCCATCATGCCGACGCCGCCGAGGCCGATCAGCAGCAGGTTGCGTTGCCGTGGCCGATCGATCAGCCGCTTCAGCGCGCCATAGGCGGTGACGCCCGAGCACATCAGCGTGGCCGCCATGTTGACCGGCAGCGGATCGTAGTCGAGCAGGTATTTGCTGTCCGGCACCAGCACGTGGCTGGCGAAGCCGCCATCCAGCGCGACGCCGAGATAGCGGTTGCGGGCGCAGAGATTTTCGTCGCCGGCGAGGCAGTCGCGGCACTTGCCGCAGCCGATCCAGGGGAAGACGGCGACTTTTCTGCCGATCAGATCGCGGGAGGCATCGGGGCCGACTTCGTCGACGACGCCGGCGATCTCGTGGCCGAGCGTGAAGGGCAGGGACATGCCGCGGGTGGTATCAAGCCTGTTGCCGCCGCCGAGATCGGCATAGCCGTCCTGGATGTGCAGATCGGAATGGCACAGGCCGCAGCGCTCGACGCGGACGAGAACTTCGTGGCCCTGCGGCTTCGGGGTGTCGACGATGGTCTCGCACAATGGCGCGTCGAACTTGACCAGCGATTGCCTGCGCATCAACGGCATTTTCTTCTCCCTATGGCTCGTTTTTTGGCTTTCGTATATCGGCTAATTCACGCGCCATGGCAACAAAGCCCGAGACCGGAACGGTCTCCGCGCGACGCGTCGCTTCGACGCCGGCCGCGGCCGACAGCCGTTCCGGATCGGCGCCAAGCGCCTTCAGGCTTTGTCGCAGCATCTTGCGGCGCTGGCCGAAGGCGGCGGCGGCGACCTGTTCGAGCATCCGGCGGTCGCATGGTTCGGGTGTTGCTCGGGGGACAAAGCGCACCACCGAGGAAGTCACCTTCGGCGCGGGCACAAAAGCGGTCGGCGGAATATCGAACAGGATGCGGGTCTCCGCGCGCCAGTTGGCGAGCACACCGAGCCGGCCATAGGCCTCGTCGTCCTCGCGCGCCACGATCCGTTCGGCGACCTCGCGCTGAAACATCAACACCATCATGTCGTACCACGGCGGCCATGGTTCGGTGCACAGCCAGTCGATCAGCAGCGGCGTGGCGATGTTGTAGGGCAAGTTGGCGACGATCTTGGCGCGTTCGCCGTTGAGCAGCGGCCGCGGGTCGAAGGTCAGCGCGTCACCGATCACGATCTCCAGCCGGCCAGGATAATGCGCCGCGATCTGCTGCAGCGCGCCGAGCGCGCGTTCGTCACGCTCTACCGCGATGACACGGCCGGCTCCCATGGCGAGCAGCGCGCGGGTCAGGCCGCCGGGACCAGGACCGATCTCGACAATGGTGGCGCCCTCCAGCGGACCGGCGGCGCGGGCGATCTTGGCGGTGAGGTTGAGGTCGAGCAGGAAATTCTGGCCAAGCGACTTTCGCGCTGAGAGATCGAAGCTCTGGATCACCTCGCGTAGCGGCGGCAGGTCGTCGATGCCGCTCATGACGGCTGTGTCCCGGCCATGCGCGCGGCCAGCTTCAGCGCCGCGATCAGGCTGGAGGGATTGGCGCGGCCGGTGCCGGCGATGTCGAAGGCGGTGCCGTGGTCGGGCGAGGTGCGAATGAAGGGCAGGCCGAGCGTGACGTTGACGCCGTCATCGAAGGCGATGGTCTTGATCGGGATCAGCGCCTGGTCGTGATACATGCAGATCGCGCAGTCGTATGTTTCGCGCGCCGCCGGATGAAACATGGTGTCGGCCGGCAGCGGGCCGCGCACGTCGATGCCCTCGTTGCGCAGCACCGTGATCGCCTGCGCGATAATGGTCTGCTCCTCGTCGCCGAGCGCACCGTCTTCGCCGGCATGCGGATTGAGGCCGGAGATCGCCAACCGCGGCCGGCGCAGCCCGAACCGAGCCTTTAGCTCGGCGACGACGATCCGCGCGGTGGCGGTGATCAACTGGCTGGTCAGTTGCTCGATGGCGTCGCGCAGCGAGACGTGGATGGTCACAGGTACCACCGCCAGCGTCGGCGACCACAGCAGCATCACCGGCATCGGTGTCTTGCCGTCGCGGGCGGCGAGTTCGGCGAGAAATTCGGTATGGCCGGGATGGCTGAAACCGGCGCGATACAGCACGTGCTTGGCGATCGGGTTGGTGACCACCGCACTGGCACGGCCCGCCTCGACATCGGCGACGGCCTGCCGGATCGAGGCGATCGCCGCGGGGGCGCTGGAGGCGTCAGGACGGCCGGGTTGCGCCGTGACGGCATCGCCTGTCGAGACGACCGGCAGCGCATCAGCGAAGGCCGCAGCGGCTGTGGCCGGCGTTGCGTCGACGATCGCCAGGTCATGGCCGAGCATCCTGGCGCGGGCGGCGATAAAGTCGCGGTCGCCGAGCAGATAGAACGGTGGCAGGTCGTGTTCGCGCCGCCGCAGCCATGCGGCGATGGTGACGTCCGGGCCGATGCCGGCCGGTTCGCCCAATGTCAGCGCGAGAGGTTGTGCCATGCTGCCGCCTTAAGCCGGTCGCGGCCTAAGCCGGTGATTATTGCTGCCGATATTCGATCATCGACGCTTTGCGGATTTCCTGCAGGTAGGATTTCGACTTGGCGTCAAATTTTTCCGCAAACATCTTGTCGCGGACTTCGCGCTTCTTGGGGGTGTCCACCTTGGTCGGCTTGCGCGAACACAGCGCCACCATTTCGATGCCCTGACGGGTGGCTTCCGGCGGCGTCAGCGAGCCGATCGGCGTCTTGTCGAGCAGGTCGCGCAGCGTCGGCGGCAGGTCGGCCGAGGTCTTGACGACGGTGTCGCGGATGGTCGCGTTCTGCATCGACTTGAAGGTGCGGTTGGCCTCATCGCAGCTCTGGATCCGGCCGCGCAAGCCTTCGGCTTCCTTGGCCCGGGCTTCCATGGTGCCGGCCGGCGCGCCGCGCGGCACCACCAGCACCACCGGGCGCATCTGGTATTCGAAGGCTTCGGTGGTGGCATCGCCCCCGGCGCCCTGCACGGCGTTGTCGACTTCCTTTTCGCCGACCTGCAGGCTCTGCTTGAAACGGCCGCGGACGATCGCGTTCCACACCATGTCGGCCTTCAGGCGGCTCTTCAGCGTGTTTGGTCGGATGCCCTTGGTGGCCAGCGACTGCACCAGTTGCTCGGGCGTCAGGCGCATCCGCGAACTCATGTTCTGGAACGCGCCATCGACCTCGGAGGCGGCGGGATCGACGCTGTATTTCTTGCCTTCCCGGATCTTCACCTTCTCGTTGATCAACTCGTCGATCACTTCCTGGCGACTGGGAGATTTCTGGGACGACAGAACGGTCAGCTTGGTGCGCTGCTCGATGTCGTAATTGGTGATCGGTTCGCCATTGACCATGACGGCCACGCCCTGCGCCTGCGACGCCGAGGCGCCGCCGAGCAGGATCATCGCGGCGGTCAGGATGGCGCCGGTGGTGCGCCGGAAGGTGAAGGTGCTCATGTCAGACTGCCGTATCAGCTTTCTTGAAACCCGTGTTTCAATACGCCGCGGCGGGACATCACGCCCCGGCACGGTTCCGCCTGTGGCTCACAACCACTACGGCGCAGAACTAAGGCTACTGAATGGCACCGTTGGCGCCCGCAGCCGTCGAGTTGCCGAGCGTCCGCAGCCCGATCTGCAACATCACGGAATGGCTCAACACCGGCGGCGTGGCCAGGTTCGAGACGTAATTATACGACGTGACGTAATTTACGCCCATGATGAAGCAGTCGTCCACATAGCCGGCACCGACGGTGTACTGGTTGATCTTGTTGGCTTCAAGATCCCAACGCGCGGCGCCCGTTACGACCCAGTTCGAGGCTACCTTGATCGAACCGCTGCCGAGCAGGCCCTCGCGGCGCGTCAAATAGCCCAGATCCAGCTGTGGCGCATAATTGCCGTACATCAGGCTGACCGACCAGCGGTCGAAGCTGGCGCGGCCTTCGGCCTCGAAGCGCGAAACATTCATGGTGGCTTCGTCGAAGCGGGCGCGGGTGCTGAAGGTGTAGGTCCGGTTCGGCGAATAATTGACGCGGGCGACATAGTCCGACCGCGACGTTGCGAGGCCGGAATCAACCCCGGTGTTGGTGACGTCATGGACGGCGAAGGAGTTCATGCCGAACAGCTGGTAGGACTGGCCGAACAGCATGCTGACTGAACCGCCGCGGTCGAACTGGGTGGTCGCCTGAACGCCGACATTGGCGCGACTGCCGCCTTCGACACGGTCATAGCCGGAGAACTTGTCGACGCTGAACAGGTTGCTGGCGTCGAAATTCATGCTTTGCGCGTCTTCGTTCGGCAGCTTGCCGGCATAGGTCTCATTCGGGCGAATGATGACCTGGGCGATCGGCTCGAGCGTCGTGGTTCCCCACGGCTGGACGTTGATGAACGGGTAGCGATATTCCAGGCCGACCGTCGGCATCACCCGCAGCGCCTGGGTGTCGCCGACCGGCAGGAAGTTGGAGACGCCGGGCTGGTTCGAAATCGACGAGTTGATGGCGTCAACCCGCATGATCGCGAACGGCGTGAAGATCTGGCCCATCGGGTCGGTAAAGGACCGGCGCCATTCCGCTTCCGCCGTGAAGCGGGTGTAGGTGCCGGGCATGCCGCGCAGCAGACAATTGGCGGGAGTGCGTGCCAGTGGATCTGCCGAGGTCGTGTTGCACAAGCTTTGACCGTCGGCGCCGATTTTGCTGCTAATGGCATTGTAGTCGGCGGTGTCACGGCTCAGGCTGGTGAAGTTGGTCTTGTAGCTCAGCTCGCCGCCGAGAATGTTGTTCCTGACGACGTTGGCGTAATCGACCACCGGCAGCACGACGGGCACCGAGCTCTGGGAGCCGGAGAAGCTCAGATAATAGATCGTCCGCGCATCGAAGAAGCTGCGATCGCCGACGCCGGTCAGATAGAGCTGTGAGATCGCCTCGGTCTGCAGGTTCAGGAACGAGGCGTAGGGGTCCTTGTACATCGACAGGCGGTAGTCCTGCAGGAAGGTGTAGTCGCTCAGCGCGACGGCATCCCAGCCCCAGACCCACTTGTCGTTGAGCGCGAACTGGCCCTTGGATTCGACGCCGCCGCGGAAGGCCTTGTCGCCAACAGTGTTGGCATAGGCGCCGGGGTCCTGCTGGTTGATGCCATAGGCGCGGATCTGGTAGGCGCCGTCCATTAGACGCTGCCGGAATTCGCCCTGCATCAGCAGGCCTTGGCGGGTGGTGTAGCGCGGCGAAATGGTGGCGTCGTAGTCGGGCGCGATCGCCCAATAGAACGGCGTCTCGATGCCGAAACCGTTATTGGTGACCGAGGTGACGCCGGGCATCAGGAAGCCGGTCTTGCGCTTCACGGTCGGGTCAGGCGTCGAGAAATAGGGCAGATAGGCCATCGGCACGCCGAAGAATTCGAGGCGCGCGTCCTCGAAATACATCATCTTTTCGGTCTGGTCGTGGATGATGCGGGCACCCTTGACCTGCCACAGCGGCGGCTTCTTCGGATCGTCCTTGCAGGCGGCGCAGGCGGTGTACACGCCGTTCTGGAACACGGTGTAGTTGCCGGCATTGCGCTCGGCACGGGTCGCCGCCATCCGGGTCGAATCGGCGGTGTCGACGCGCAGCGAATCGACGAAGCCGTCGCGGTAGTCGTCGCTGAGATCGAGCAGATTGGCATAGGTGATCTTGCCGTCGGCGTCCGTCATCCGGACATTGCCTTCGGCGTGGAGGCGCTTGGTCTTCTGGTCGTAGATCACCTTGTCGGCTTCGACCGTCGTTCCATTATAGAACATCTGCACGCTGCCAACCGCGGCCACGCGAGAATTGTTGTAATCGTAATTGACCTCGACAGCCTGCACCAGCATCTGCCCGGTCTGGGCGGCGGGAGCCGGTTTCGGGCGCGTATGAGGCGGGTTGTAGGTGAAGCCCTGCGCGGCAGCCGGGGTCGTGGCCACACCGCTCAACGCGGTAGCCATTCCCAGAGCGATCGCGACAAAGGGACCTACGGCCGCGCACGTGCAGGATCGACCGCCGCGCATGGTCATGCGTGGCTTCTTCCCGGGCGCTCGTCCTTGGAGGGCGGCGAACACTGCCAACTACCCATCCTCCAGGTACAACAAGGCCAAAAAGCCGGTCAGGCCGCCCACACACACAGGCAGCCACGCCGCAGCAATCGGATGCATCAACTCAGCCTTGCTCAAATCTTCCGTAACTTTCGATAAAACGTAGAGCAGAAAGCCTGCCCCGACGCCACTCAAAACCATTTTCTGGACGCCGCCCATCCGGAAGAACCGCAGACTGACCGACGCCGCCAGCATCACCATTGCGACCAGCAAAAATGGCTGTGCAATGAGCTTGTGATACTGAAGTCGGTACCCGGCGGTTGCAAATCCAGAACTTTCGGATGACCTGATATACGAAGGAAGTTGCCAAAATGACACTGTTTCGGGGGTCGAGAAGCTGTTTCGGACCTGGGCAGAGGTCAAAGAAGTGGCCAGATACATGCTGTCCTGCTCCACCACAGGCGAATCGAGGGAATAGCGGCGTACCGACTTGAACAGCCAGCGGCCGGGCTCCAGCAGCGCCTCACGGGCTTCGATACGCTCCTTGAATTGCGAATTGGTGTCGAACCGGAACACGCTCAGCCCGGTCAGACGGAGGCCCTGCTGCTCGCTGCGGGCGGCATTGATGATCGCCTGGCCCTCGCTGTTGGCCTGGTTGATCCAGAACCCGGCCGCGTCCTGGACGCCGCCGCCCGAGGCGTCGCCAAACATCTCGGCTTCCATCTGTTTCGACAGCTCGCGCAGATTGGCCGACATCGGGTTATAGGCCACCGTCGCCAGCACGCCGAGGATCAGCGCACTGGCCAGCGCCGGCGCGATGAACTGCCAGGCCGAGACGCCGGCGGCGCGCGCCACCACCAGTTCCAGCCGTCGCGACAGCGCGAGGTAGCAGGTCATGGCGCCGATCAGGATGCAGAACGGCATCATCTTTTCGAGCAGCTGCGGCACCCGGTACAGCGAGGTCTGCGCCACGGTGATCGCGGATACCGAAGCGAGGCCCGAGGTCCGGCGCACCATTTCGATGTAATCGACCAGCACCAGCAGCATGAAGATGCTGGCGAAAACGCCGACCGCGGCGACCAGGAAGCGGCCCGCGAAATACCGCCCGATGGTGTTGGTGATCATGTTCATGTCGCCACCGGCGGCTTGCCGAAGCGGGCCAGCCGCAGCAGGCGCGCATTGGAGCGGTTGATGGCCTCCATCAACCCCGCTGGCGGTTCGATGACGATGCCGCCTGCGATAATCCAGAAGCTGACGCCGATGGTCGAAGCCAGCATCAGATATTGCAGCAGCGCGGCATAATCCGACTTCGCGGCCATCACCGAGCAGGCAAAGCCGGCCATGCGCAGGCCAAAGACGGCGGCAATCGCGCTGCCGATCGAGAAGTTGCGGCTTTGCCGCGTGGTGCGCGGCGAGCCGAGAAAGGCGAAAGTGAGCGCCGCGAACGCCAGCGGGTAGATCGGCGCCATGAAGCGGTCATGCAGCTCCGCGTTCAACTGGCGCGGCATCTGCAGATAGATCGGATCGTCGGGCGGCGGCGACATCAATTCCCACAAATAGCGTTCGCGGATGCCATAGGTGACATCCTTGCTGCGGTTGGAGAATTTCGACATGTCGAAGGCGTAGCGGCCAAAGGCGACCATGGCGGGATCGTTCTTGCCGATCTCGAAGCGCTGCAGATTGCCGTCCTCGAGAATCAGGAATGAGCCGTCATCGTTCTTCAGTACCGTGCCGTGATCGGCGATGATGGTGACGCGTTCCTTGGGATCGCGGCGGTCATCGACGAAGATGCCGACCAGCAGCCCGCCGGGCTGCCGTTCCTTGATGCGGATGGTCAGATTTTGATCGAGCTGGGCGAAGCGTCCTGGCTGCAGAATATTGGTCAGCACGTCGGCTGTGATCTCGGCGTCCCAGCGCTTCAGCCGGCGCATGCCGTCCGGGGCCAGGTACGAGCCGATAAAGCCGACGAGCAGCGCCACCACCCCGGTCGCGAACAAGAACGGCCGGAACAGCCGCAGCGGCGACAGGCCGGCGGCGTTCATCACGATGATTTCCGAATCGGTCGCGAGCTTGGTGAGGGTGTGCGACACCGCGATCATCAGCGCGATCGGCGCGATGATCAGCACCAGCACCGGAATCGCGAGGCTGGTGACGCCGAGAAAGGTCAGAATGGTCTGCCCCTGGCTCGTCATCAGATCGATCCCGCGTAACGCCTGCGTGATCCAGATCACGCCCGTCAGGCTGACCAGGACCAGCGCAAACGACGCCAGCGTCGTGCGGAAGATATATCTGTCGATCGACCCCATCGGTCCGAATAATCCCATCCCCGACCTGCAAGTCGCCGGCGTGTCCATCCCGATGCGGGATCCCCATGGCCACGCCGCCGTCTTCAGGCGCTATACCTATCTCATTTACCATCTCTTTGATTGGTCAACAAAATGGCCGGGCGATGTCCCGCCGCCGGTTGTGGTTAATATTGGGCTGATGTGGTTCTGGGGCCACCAAAACCGGGCCATTTCGCAATCCGCCGGTAGCGGGTACAGCCAAGGAACCCAGACATTCGCGGCGGCCATGGCCGGACGGGATGACGAGACACAAGGCGAAACATTAAAGGGCGGCGATTGGCCCGCGCAACGCGGAGCGGCCCCGGTCGATTCGGGATGGTTGTTCGGCGATATACGACCATAACACGACAAAACTACCCTGGTGACGGCGTTCCACGCCGCGCCGGCCTTGACGGCTCCCGCTGTGGCGACAACAAAACATCTGACCCCGCCGCACTGACCGGTTTCTCGCCCGCCCCTGCGACAGCCTATATTTATTTTGGAGGATTTCCCCATGTCCGACGCCGTCAAGGTCGGTTTCGTTCCATTTTCCACTGCAGCCCGTGGTATGCTGGTGGTGTTCTGCGACGATACGCTAAAATTCGGCGCCGCCACCGCCAAGGCATTGGGCGATGCCGCCGCGACGGTCAAAAAGGCCGCCGCGACCAGCCAGTTCAAGGGCAAGAGCGCCTCGACGCTCGATCTGCTGGCGCCGGAAGGCCTCAAGGCCTCCCGCCTGCTCGTGATTGGCACCGGCAAGGTCGAGGAGCTCAAGGACAGCGACCTGCTGAAATTCGGCGGCGTGCTGGCGGGAAAAATTCGCGCCGGTATCGACGCCGTCACCGTGGTAGCTGAACTGCCGTCCGGCGCGATGGCGCCGGAGCAGGCGGCCTCGATTGCGTCGGGCGTGCTGCTGCGCGCCTACAAGTTCGATCGTTACAAGACGAAGAAGAAGGATGGCGAGGATGATTCCGTCAGCGCCGCCGTGTCTTTCGCCGTCGGCGATGTCGCTGCCGCGAAGAAGGCGTTTGCGCCGAACAACCACATTGTCGACGGCGTCATCCTGGCGCGCGAACTGGTCAACGAGCCGCCAAACGTGCTGTTTCCCGTCGAATTCGCGCGTCGCGCCTCTGAATTGAAGAAGCTCGGCGTGGTCGTTGAAGTGCTCGACGTCAAGGCGATGACCAAGCTCGGCATGGGCGCGCTGCTCGGTGTCTCGCAGGGCTCGGTGCAGCCCGGTCGGATGGTGATCATGCGCTGGGACGGCGGCAAGAAGGGGGAGCAGCCGGTCGCCTTTGTCGGCAAGGGCGTCACCTTCGACACCGGCGGCATCTCGATCAAGGGCGCAGGCTCCATGGAGGACATGAAGGGTGATATGGGCGGCGCCGCTTGCGTCGTCGGCCTGATGCACGCGCTGGCTGGCCGCAAGGCCAAGATCAATGTCGTCGGCGCGATCGGCCTGGTCGAGAACATGCCCGACGGCAACGCGCAGCGACCAGGCGACATCGTCACCTCGATGTCGGGCCAGACCATCGAGATCATCAATACCGATGCCGAAGGGCGGCTCGTGCTCGCCGACGTGCTCTGGTACGTCAAAGAGACTTTCAAGCCGAAATTCATGATCGATCTGGCCACGCTCACCGGTGCCATCATGGTGGCGCTCGGCACCGAACATGCCGGCCTGTTCTCGAATAATGACGAATTGTCGGAGCGGCTATATGCGGTCGGGCAGGCCACCGGCGAGAAGGTCTGGCGGATGCCGATGGGACCGGAATACGACAAGCTGATGGATTCGCAGTTTGCCGACATGAAAAATGCCGGTGCCCGCCATGGCGGATCGATCACCGCCGCCCAGTTCCTGCAGCGCTTTGTCGGCGATACGCCCTGGGCGCATCTCGATATCGCCGGCACCGCGATGGGCGCGCCGAAGACCGAGATCAACCACAGTTGGGCTTCGGGTTATGGCGTCCGGCTGCTGGAGCGGCTGGTCGCGGACTATTACGAACCCAGGAAGTAACGCGACGCGATGACCGAGGTTCTGTTCTACCATCTGCAGAACATGACGCTGGAAAGCGTGCTGCCGCCGCTGCTCGAGAAATCGCTCGAGCGCGGCTGGCGGGTGGTGGTGCAGTCGACGTCGGAAGAACGCGTCGACGCGCTCGACGCGCATCTGTGGACCTACCGCGAGGATTCATTTCTTCCACACGCCTGCTGGCGTGTGGAAGACGTCGCCGAGCAGCCAATCGTGCTGGCGACGGAGGACGGCAATCCGAATCGGGCCCAGGTCCGGTTTCTGGTGGACAATGCGACCCTGCCGCCGGACGCGGAGAGCTACGAGCGCGTCGTCATGGTGTTCAACGGCGATGACGGCGAGGCGCTGGCAGTTGCCCGTGCCGCCTGGACCGACAGCAAGTCACGTGGTTTTTCCGTGACTTACTGGCAGACGGATGAACGTGGCCGGTGGCAGCGTAAAAATTAGCGGCGCAGTGGCGATCACCGGTAATTAATGATAATCCTAGCTTTCCATGGGGCGATTTGGTGGTCAGCCACGCTGGCGCCGCAAATAGATGTTGGTACAGACGCTTAGCTGTCTGAGTGGGAATAGAGTTGATCGTGCGACAACACAGATTCTATCGAACGGGAATGCTCGCACTGGTGTTGGCCACGCCATTGTTGGCGGGTTGCTCGGGCGTTGGCAGCGAGATGTTTTCGTCGGATCTGCTGTCGAAGGACGCTGACTGGTTCTCGAAGCCGGGCCGGGTGTTCATCAAGAACGTGTCCATCGAGACGCCGCCGCTGTCGCCTGAAAAGGCGGTGGGCCCCGAGGATCTGATCAGCGCCGACGGGCAGTGCCCCGGCATGGCGCCGCGCGATGCCAATGCGCTTGCGGACGGTACCGCGGGCGCGCCGAGCAATTCGGGCGTTGTTGCGCTTGGCCATACCGAATGTGACGTGGCGCGCGGCGCCGGTGCGCCTGACAATGTCAGCCTGTCGAACAATCCGCGCGGCGACCGTGTCGCGGTGCTGACCTATTCGCGCGGTGCCCGTGCCGGCATTTACACCTTCACGGCCGGCCGCTTGACCGTTGTCGAGCGCGGACCGGATCCGGTGGCGGAACCGAAGGCCGCTCGGCCCAAGGCAAAGAAGCGCGCGCAGGCCCAGCAGGGCTGACCCTCGAAATCCAGATTGACGCCAAGGGTGGTGCGCAAGCCATGCGCGACCCGCGGCCGTCAGGCGCGACACCGGCTCACGCTGCTGCACCACCCAGCCGAGTTCGAGACAGCGGCGCCAGATCCCCGCGAGAGGACCGCGCGCCGTCAGCAGGCAATGATGGTAACGCAATGATAGTTCGGTATCGGCCGAACCATCGACGCTCGATTCCCGGTTAGCTTCCTCGCGTCATCAGCAGAGAGAGCGCCATGCAAAGACTTCGCGTCGATCCAATTTCAGGCTATCTGGAGCGCTACCGCAACGGTCCTGCGACCTATCCCGTGGTGGTGGTCAATGGCTTTGTGTACTTGTCCGGCCTGCCGCCGTTCGACCCGGAGACCGGCGACATCAAGCCGATGCCGTTCGAGCGGCAGGCCGAAATAGTGCTCCAGCAAATGAAGACATGCCTGGAGGCTGCGGGATCGTCGCTGGCCGACGTGATCAAATGCAACGTCTATTGCACGCCGAATCCGTCGCATTTCGCCCGCTTCAACACCGTCTATGACCGCGTCTTTGCGAATGGTCAGCCGCCACGCATCTTCATGCATGTGCCGTCCTGGCCCGGACCGTTCGATGTCGAGGTCGATTGCGTGGCAGTGGTTGGATCGGTGTGATCGCTGCGATGCCTTTTGCAGCCTTGGAAGAATGCGCAAGGTGCCCATATCTGCCGAGCGAAATATGCCGCACCGCGTCCGTGAAGGAACATCTCCAAGAATTGCCGGCGCAACCGCCTTCAGTGGCCGCGCCGGCAAGCGTTGCTGGGAGCCACCACGGCGGGGAAGCTCGCCCCAAGAATTCCGATGCAATCATTGGTGCGGCCAGCCGTGTCGTAAAAGGCCATTGCAAGGCTTCTGTCATCAGTGGGCGAGGACGAGGCGGTCGCTGGGGCGAAAGCGCGCAGCGATGAGCGCGAGCGCAAGGCACAACCCCGCCATCAGCCACCAGGCGGGGGGAGGTCCGCCAGATGCTGGCGCAGCATTCCAGCAGCCAGCGGCAGAGCGGCCGCACCGCCCTCTATGAGGCGGCGATGATTTCATCGGGGGGCATCACCATCCGCATCGACCGACTGGAGAATGCCGGACTGGTCGGGCGCAGGCCCAACCCGGCGGATAAACGGGTAACGTTGGTGGCGCTTATGGCCGATGGTCTGGCGTTGATCGACCGCACGGTAGCGGCTCACATCGCAAATCAGCAGCGCCTCGTCAGTGGCCTGGATGCGCAGGAGCGAGCTCAGCTCGCCGCGCTCCTCGGCAAACTGATCCGATCGCAGCAGAACGCTGGCGGCGTTTGATGGCTATGGCGTAAACGCAGTCCTCATCATTATCGGGCGTGGCTCGCCAGCCCTGCCGATCGCACGCCGTGGCGCGATTGACGCATGAGGTTTCGCGGACACAACGCGAGCCGTAACCAGTCTCAGGTCGATTCAAGCCGCCAATCTGTATCGATCTCGACAACGAGCCGACCGTTGAAACTCGAACGCGGCCTATCGGTCAGCTGTTCTCGTACTGCGTGCTCACCGCGAGCCACGTCTCTTCGGCACGCGCAAGTGCGGCGGCGGCGCCGGAGCGGGCCTTGCTGAGCTGGGCGGCCTGCTTGGGGTCTTTCTTGAACAGGCCCGGCGTCGCCAGCGCCAGGTCGATCTTGGCGAGGATGCCGGTGATGCGGGCCATTTCGGTTTCGGCTTCGGCGACGCGCTGCTTCAGCGGCAGCTTCTTTTCCTTGATCTTCGGCGCGCCCTTTTCCTTGCCGTTGCCCTTTTCGGCGGTGGCAGCACGATCCCGCGAGCTGGCGCGCATGCCACGCTGCTGCATCACGATGCGGCGGTAATCGTTGAGGTCGCCGTCGAAATTGGTGACGGTCTTGTCGGCGACGATCCACAACTGGTCGGCGCAGGCCTCGATCAGATAGCGGTCATGCGACACCATGATCACGGCGCCGGGATATTCGT
>JACMOT010000437.1 GCA_014377915.1 Tardiphaga sp. | reverse complement strand
GTCAGTTCCTCGCCCTTGCCCTTGGCTTCGAGCAGGCGCTGATTGTAGCCATCGATATTGCGGACGCCGAGCTTGGCCATGCGCTTGTAGCGCTCTTCCATCTCGCGCACCGCCCATTTCAGCGCGACCACGGCCTTCTTCGGATCGGTGACGACCGGCGTCAGCAGATGTGGGATGCCGTCATAGACCGAGAGTTCGAGCATCTTCGGATCAACCATGATCAGCCGGCACTGGTCCGGCCGCAGCCGATACACCAGGCTCAGAATCATGGTGTTGATGGCGACCGACTTGCCGGAGCCGGTGGTGCCGGCGATCAGCATATGCGGCGTGCGCGCCAGATCGATGATGATCGAATCGCCGCCGATATTCTTGCCGAGGCATAGCGGCAGCTTGATGCTGCCGTCATTGGTGTCCTTCACCGTCAGCAATTCGCGCAGATAAACATTTTCACGATGCGCATTTGGCAGCTCGATGCCGATCGCATTGCGGCCGGGGACCACGGCGACGCGCGCCGACAGGGCGCTCATCGAGCGCGCGATGTCGTCGGCCAGGCCAATGACGCGCGACGACTTGATACCAGGCGCCGGTTCGAGTTCGTACAAGGTCACCACTGGGCCGGGATGCGCCTTAACGATCTCGCCGCGGATACCGAAATCACTGAGCACGCCTTCCAGTGCGCGCGAATTGGCTTCCAGTTCGGCCTTGCTGAGTGGCTGGCGATCGGCGGCGCGCGGCGCGGTGAGAACCGACACCGAGGGCAGTTCGAACTTGCCATTGGTCTTGCGCGCCGGCTCCTTGGCCTCGGGTTTCTTGCGAGCGCGGGCGACCGGGGCTGGTTCGACTTCTTCTTCGTCTTCTTCCTCTTCGGTGTCGTGCTCCGCGTCTTCGTCGTCGCGGCTTTGCGGCGCGATCGACGGGCTGCGGCGACCGCCGAGATTGGGCTCGTGGCGTTCGAACGAGCCGTGGCGGGAATCCGGGGCGCTGGCCACCATCCGGCCGTAGATCATCGACAGCAGCCGCCCGATCCGCGCCTTGAGGCTGAGCAGCGCATGCGTCGCCCAGCCGAGCGACACCGAACGGCGGTCGTCCTCCTCTTCTTCGAACGGCGCATCGTCATCGGCGATCTCGGCGAACTCTTCCTTTGGACGCGATCCCAGCCCGCAGGCCATCAGGAAGGCCGCGACCATGGCCGTACACAGAATGATGCCGAGGACGAAGCGGTAGGTGAAGCCGACCGGGCCGAACACCACCGCGGGTGCGCGGAACAGCGCGTCGCCGACCACGCCGCCGACGCCGGTCGGCAGCGGCCACGAGCCGCCGTGCTGCCAGCAACTCGCGAAGCCGGAGGCGAGCACCGTGCAGAGAATCCAGCACGCCATGCGTAGCGCTTCGCGATCGAAATCCCGATGCGTCATCATGCGCCAGCCCCAGACGGCCACCGGGAGGATCAGCATGATCGACCCGAGTCCGAGAATTTGCATCAGCAGATCGGCGCTGATGGCGCCGGGATAGCCGGCCACGTTGCGGATCGCGCGCGAGGTCGCGTGGCTCAGGCTCGGATCCTGGACCGACCAGGTCATCATCGCCGCGGCCGCTACGCCCGCGACGCCGATCAGGCCGAAGCCGGCCAGTTCGCGCAGCCGTCGCGCCAGCATCTCGCGAATGGACGCGGGAAGCTGGCCGACCAGGGGGATGACGCGTTCGATCGTGGTGCTCATATCGTCCTGCGCTTAATCCAGAATCGCGACCAGCCGATGCAACGCCTCGGCCGTCGTTTCACTGTCCTGTACCAGCGCCAGGCGAATGTAGCCGGCGCCCGGATTGCTGCCATCGGGTTGCGGGCGCGCCAGATAAGAGCCGGGCACCACCCGCACGCCGCCGTCGCGGTAGAGTTTCAAAGTGGCTTCTTCGTCGCCGCCATGCGCGGAGACATCAAGCCACAGACAGAAGCCACCGGCCGGGCGTTGATAGCCATAACGGTGGCCGAGGATCTGATCGGCAAGGTCGAATTTCAACCCGTAGAGTCGGCGATTTTCCTCGACATGGCTCTCATCGCCATAGGCGGCGACGGCGACCTGCTGCAGCGGCACCGGCACCTGCGGCGCGGCCACATTGCGCAACTCGTGAAAGGCGCCGAGGAATTTGCGGTCGCCGGCGGCAAAGCCGACCCGCATCCCTGGCAGGTTCGAGCGCTTCGACAGCGACTGGAACGCCACCACATTGGCAAAGTCCGGCCCGGCGCATTCCAGCATGCTGCCGGGGGCAGCCTTGGTGTAGATCTCCGAATAGCATTCGTCGGACAGCACGATGAAGCCGTGGCGAATTGCCAGCGCGTGCAGCCGGGTGAAGTACGCGTGGGAAGCGACCGCGCCCTGCGGATTGGCCGGCGAGGCGATGTACATCGCCACCGTGCGCGACAAGGTCGCTTCGTCCAGCGCATCGAGATCCGGCAAGAATCCGTTGGCCAGCGTGGTCGGCAGGAACACCGCTTCGCAGCCGGCGGCGCGGGCACCGGCGCCATAGGCGGGATAAAACGGGTTGGGCAGCAGGATCGCCGGCGGGCCGCTGCGCGGCGCCACGAATCGCGCCGCGGCGATCGCTGCGAAGAACAGGCCTTCGCGGCTGCCGTTCAACACCAGAATTTCGCTGTCCGGATCGAGCGGTCGCGGTAGTTCGAACCGGGTTCCCATCCAGGTCGCGGCGGCGCGGCGGAACGGCTCAATGCCCTTGGCAGCCGGATAACGGCCGAAATCGCCGATATGTTTGGCAAGAATCGGACCGACGAAATCCGGCACCGGGTGCTGCGGTTCACCGAGCGACAGCGTGATCAGCGGCTTGCCCGGCTTGTACGGCGCCAGCAGTTCGGTCAGCCGCGCAAACGGCGAACGCTCACCGGCCGTTGCACCAGCGCCATGCGCCGCGGGGGGAGAACCGGACATCACCATACTCAAGCAACACTTTCGGGACGGTCGGCCCGCACGAGGTGACCGATCCAAGGGATCAAGCCACCATGATACGCCGAGGTTAAGGCGCGATTAACCATCGAAATTTGCGACGGCGGTGGCTAGATTATCATAATCGGGCTCCAATATTTTGGAGGTCGGTATGGCACCCAGCAAGGTGACGGACGACGGACAGGTGAAAATCCCGAAAGCCGTTCTCGAAAAACTCGGCATCGGCCCCGGCAACGAGGTTGATTGCCGACATACGGCCGATGGAAGCGTGGTCATTGAAAAGGCCAAAGCGGCACAGCCGCTGGACCCGGACCGTTTCGAGCAGGTGCGCGGAACAGCGAATGCCGGGTTTTCGACGGATGAGATCCTGGCAATGACACGAGGCGACTGATGACGCTGGTCGACTCGAACGTCCTGATCGATGTCATGACCGACGATCCGATCTGGTGCGAGTGGTCAATTGCAAAGCTCAGACAGGCGGCCGGCGATGGTCCCCTTGTGATCAACGACGTGATCTATGCAGAGACGTCGGTCGGCTATCCGAGTAGCGAAAGCGCAGAGGCCGCGCTTGAGAGGCTCCGAGTGCAACTCGTTTCGCTGCCGCGAGCCGCGCTCTTTCTCGCAGGAAGAGCCTTCGTGCAATATCGCCGAGCCGGCGGTCCGCGTACTGGCGTCTTGTCGGATTTTTTCATTGGCGCGCATGCCGAGGTGAAACGGTCGCCGTTGCTGACGCGCGATGCGCGGCGGTATCGCCATTGCTTTCCGACGGTCGAGCTTATTACGCCGGATGTAAACTGACCGCACCGGTTCTCTGACATGCCCTAAAAAGGTGAAGGGCCCCAGCTTGCGCTGGAGCCCTTCGACGGTTGCGGCATTGCCGGGTATGTGCCCCAACCGATCTCCTCGAAGCGTGCCGCGGACGATCAACCCGATCTCCGCGTCGCGCTTACATGTTGTAGGCGCGTTCGGTGTGCTCGGTGACGTCGAGGCCTTCGCGCTCGACTTCAACATTGACGCGCAGACCGACGATGACGTCGACGACCTTGAACAGGATCGCCGAGCCGACGCCGGACCACACCAGCGTGGTCGCGACAGCTTTGCACTGCGAGATCATCTGAGTGACCATGTCGTAGTCGCCGATCTTGCCGGCGACGTAGTCCATCACGCCCGTGCCGCCGAGGGCCGGGTTGACCAGGATGCCGGTGGCGAGCGCGCCGATGATGCCGCCGACGCAATGGACGCCGAACACATCGAGCGAGTCGTCATAGCCAAGCGCGTTCTTGATCACGGTGCAGAAGAACAGGCAGACGACGCCTGCGACCAGACCGAGAACCATCGCGCCCATCGGACCTGAATAGCCGCAGGCCGGGGTGACGGCGACGAGGCCGGCGACCGCGCCGGACGCCGCGCCGAGCAGCGACGGGTGACCCTTGGTCATCCATTCCGCGAACATCCAGGCCATCGCCGCAACCGCCGTGGCCAGGAAGGTGTTGGTCATCGCAAGGCCGGCGGTGCCGGAGGCTTCGAGGTTGGAGCCGACGTTGAAGCCGAACCAGCCGACCCACAGCAGGCAGGCGCCGATCATGGTCATGGTCAGCGAGTGCGGAGCCATCAGTTCCTTGCCGTAGCCGGTGCGCTTGCCGATGATCAGGCAACCGACCAGGCCAGCGATACCGGCATTGATGTGCACCACGGTGCCGCCCGCGAAGTCGAGGGCGCCCCACAGGAACACCTGGCCGGCATCGGCCATGACTTCATCCAGCTTGGCCTGTGCCGCAGCCTTCGCATCGGGAGCCGCCGCCGCGAGCGCCTTGGCAGCCGCCACGATGGCATCCGGTCCAGCCCAGTACCAAACCATGTGCGCGATCGGGAAGTAGATCAGCGTCACCCAGAGCGGGATGAACAGCGCGATCGCCGCGAACTTGGTGCGTTCGGCGAAGGCGCCGACGATCAGGCCCGGGGTGATGGCAGCGAAGGTCATCTGGAAGCAGAAGTAGACCAGTTCCGAGATGTTGGCGTCCGCGGTGAACGAAGCAGCCATCGAATCAGGGGTCACGCCGGCGAGGAACGCCTTCGAGAAGCCGCCGATATAGGCCGAACCGCCGGTGAAGGTGATGCTGTAGCCGTACAGGGCCCAGATGATCATCACGATGCAGGTCGTGTAGAGCACCTGCATCAGCACCGAGAGCATGTTCTTGGAGCGGACGAGGCCGCCGTAGAACAGCGCGAGGCCGGGGACGGTCATCAACAGTACCAGCACCGTCGACGTCATCATCCAGGCGTTATCGCCCTTGTTGACCGTGGGGTCGGCATAGGCCGCTGTTGCGGCGAACAGGCCAACGGCGAATGCCGCCAGTCCCGCGCCGGAGGGACGCTTAAACGTCATGTGTTCGACTCCTAGATTGAAAGGGGGGTGAGCGCGAGATCAGAGGGCCGCGGCATCGGCTTCGCCGGTGCGAATGCGAACCGCATGGTCGAGTCCGATGACGAAGATCTTGCCGTCGCCGATCTGCCCGGTTTTCGCGGCGGTGGTGATGGCTTCGATGGTTTTGTCGACCTGATCCGAGGCGACAGCCACCTCGATCTTGATCTTGGGCAGGAAGCTCACCGCATATTCAGCACCGCGATAAATTTCCGTATGGCCCTTCTGCCGGCCATAGCCTTTGACTTCCGTCACCGTCAAACCATGAACGCCAATGGCGGTCAGGGCATCACGGACTTCCTCAAGCTTGAATGGCTTGATGATCGCCATAACAATTTTCATGGGTCCTATCCCCGCTTGGGCCCGGCCGGAAAACACGATCGGGCGATCTCGACTGAGGTTCACCACGCGGAGAAGTTCACTACGCGGGCACAGCCAGACCCAATAGAATCAAAAGCCGTGCCAGAGCCGTGGAATTCTCTAACAGTTTATGAATCCCCAGCTTTTCGGGTTTTGCGCGCAATGTCGGCAGGTGCGGTATTCGGTCGCGCCCAAGGACTAGGCAACATCGTCTAAAACAAAAGCATGACAGGCTATCGACATAATCCTGCTTATGAGGCAGGCAGAAAAAAGGTGTCTGCGTCCGGCTGATTGCGCGGATCGGCCCCTTTTTGCATAATCCGCAGGCCATCCAACTATCGCGGGAGAGTCCTCCCGGTCGCAACCCCTATTTGGCGCAGGCTGGCGTTCCTGGCTTCGCCCGCGTGCCGGACGATCCCGGATCGCGCCTTAAAGCGCGTCGGTGTCCGTCTCGCCGGTGCGGATACGGAGAGCGTGTTCGATCGGCGTTACGAAGATCTTGCCGTCGCCGATCTGGCCCGTGCGGGCATTCGACGAGATCACCTCGATCGCCTTGTCGACAATATCGGAGGATACCGCGATCTCGAGCCGCAGCTTGGGCAGGAAGTTCACCACATATTCAGCGCCGCGATACATCTCGGTGTGACCCTTCTGGCGGCCATAACCCTTCACCTCGGTGACGGTCATGCCGTGCACGCCAATCGCCGTCAGCGCCTGTCGCACTTCGTCCAGCTTGAAGGGTTTGATAATCGCAACGACGAGCTTCATGGTCACACTTTCTGCAACAAGTCCGCGCCAGCCCCCGGGCCAACGTCACGCCGAGTACCTCTATGCCAATCTTATCGGCATGGCGCGCGGAAAATAAGCGGAATCGTATGTGCGATTCCGACGCGGAGCATGTTACCGCCGGAGCAGGGCAACTCAGCCCGCCGGCTTTTCCCGCCGCTCGCGGATCGAACCTTCCTGCGCCACCGAGGCCACCAGCGTGCCGTCGGGTTTGAAGATCAGCCCGCGCGCCAGCCCGCGCCCGCTTTGCGCGCTGGGCGAATCCTGACTGTAGAGCAGCCATTCATCGGCACGAAACGGGCGGTGAAACCACATCGCGTGGTCGAGGCTGGCGGCCATCACCTGGCCATCGAACAGCGTGCGACCATAGCGCGCCATGATCGAATCCAGCAGGGAAAAATCCGAGGCATAGGCGAGCGCGCACATATGCAGCGCCGGATCGTCGGGCAGCTTCGCAGCGGTGCGAATCCAGATATTGATCCGACCGTCGGGGACCTTGGTGCCGAAATAGCGCTGGAATTCCACCGGTCGCAATTCGATCGGACGGTCGGATTCATAATAGCGCCGGATGAAGTCCGGCATCTGGGTGATCAGCGGGTCCTTGGCGAGTTCTTCCGCTGTCAGCCGCTCCGGCGGCGGCACGTCGGGCATCTGGTCCTGGTGGTTGAAGGAATCCGCTTCCTCGGCGTGAAACGACACCATCATCGAGAAGATGGCCTGGCCATGCTGGATCGCGGTGACACGGCGGGTCGAATAGCTCTTGCCGTCGCGCAGCCGCTCGACCTGGTAGATGATGGGAATCTGCGGGTCGCCGGGCAGAATGAAATAGCAGTGCAACGAGTGCGGGAAGCGGCCTTCAGCAGTTCGGCACGACGCCACCATGGCCTGGCCAATCACCTGGCCTCCGAACACCCGCTGCCAGCGCGTCTTCGGGCTGCGGCCACGAAACATGTTCACCTCGATGGTTTCGAGGTCGAGAATGTCGAGCAGGGCGATCAGGCTCTTGGACATCAATCGTCTTTCGCTGCGCTCGGGATCGCCGGCGGGCCGAATCACCAGGTTTGAAGCCTCGGTTCAGCCCTTGTTTCACCTTCCTGTGTCGCCCAGCTATAAGCGCATGGCAACAGCAGGTACGGGCATCATGGCGGCACAACGAGGCATTGTCATCGCAGGCGGAGCGTTCGCGGGACTGGCGCTGGCGCTGGCCTTGCGACAGGGTCTGGGGCCCTCGCTGCCCATCATCGTGGCCGATCCCGCGCTGGCGACGCGGCCGAGCCGCGACCAGCGCTCCACGGCGATCGTGGCGGCCTGCCGGCGGCTGTTTGAAGTCCTCGACGTCTGGCCGCTGGTGGAAGCGCAGGCGCAGCCGATCCTCGACATGATCGTCACCGATTCCAACCTCGAAGACGCGACCCGGCCGACCTTTTTGACGTTTGGTGGCAATGTCGAACCCGGCCGGCCCTTCGCGCATATGGTCGAGAACCGGATGCTGATCGACCAGCTGGTAATCCGCGCCGAAGCCGAAGGCATTGACCTGCGCCCCACCGCGGTGACGACGTTTGCGTCACGCCCCGACGGCGTCAGCGTTACCCTCGGCGATGGCAGCGTGATCGAGGCCGGCCTGCTGGTCGCCGCCGATGGCGCCCGATCGAAGTTGCGCGAGCGCGCCGGCATCGCGACCCATGGCTGGGATTATGACCAGTCCGGCATCGTCGTCACCGTCAGCCACGAGCGCGACCACGAGGGGCGCGCCGAGGAGCATTTTCTGCCAGCGGGTCCGTTTGCGATCCTGCCGCTGACGGGCCGGCGTTCATCGCTGGTGTGGACCGAGAAACGCGGCGAGGCCGCGCGCATCGTGGCGCTGCCGGAAGAGGAGTTCCAGGCCGAGCTCGACCAGCGCTTCGGGTTGCACCTCGGCGAGGTCAGGCTGCTCGACCGGCCGCGCGCGTTCCCGCTCGGTTATTTCGTCGCGCGCTCCTTCGTGGCCGAACGCCTGGTCCTGATCGGCGACGCCGCCCATGTGATCCATCCGATCGCGGGGCAGGGGCTCAATATGGGCCTGAAGGATGTCGCGGCGCTCGCGGAAACCATCGTGGACGCCGCGCGGCTCGGCATGGATTTCGGCCAGGCGGACGTGCTGGAGCGCTATCAGCAATGGCGCCGCTTCGACACCATGGCGATGGGCGTCGCCACCAATGCGCTCAACCTGCTGTTCTCGAATAAATCCACGGTGCTGCGCAATGTGCGCGATATCGGCCTCGGGCTGGTCGATCGGTTGCCGCCGTTGAAGAATGCCTTCATCCGCCAGGCGGCGGGACTGTCCGGCGAAATCCCGCGGCTGCTGAAGGGCGAGGCGCTCTGACCGTCATTGCGGGCGGGAGGGCGCAGCCCGAGCGGACCCGGAATCTGGTGATGGTTGAACAATTCGAGGTTCCGGGTTCGCTCGCAGCTCACGCGGCTCGCGCCCCGGAGCGACAGCCTGTTCAATCGATAGCGCGGGCTTCTTCCGGCAGCATGATCGGGATGCCGTCGCGGATCGGATAGGCCAGCTTTGCCTGGCGGGAAACCAGCTCCTGCCGCGATGCGTCGAATTCCAGCGGTCCCTTGGTGAGCGGGCACACCAGGATTTCGAGCAGCTTGGGATCGACGGTGCCTTCGGGGCGCTCGGTCGGGGTCATCATTGTTGCTGCGCTCCGGCGGGTTCGGTGATCATGGCTATTGCAGGCCTGTATCGCCGCTGGTGCGCTTCTTGGCGAGGTCCATCTCGGTGATGGCGACCAGGATTTCCGCGCGCGTCTTCAGGTCCGGCGCTTCCAGCATGGCCTGCTTTTCCGGCGGCCCATAGGGCGACATCATCGCCAGCGCGTTGACCAGCGCTTCATTGGGCGCATTCTCGATGCCTTCCCAGTCGACCTTCAGATTGTTGGCCTTGAGAAAGTCGGTCAGCACCGCCAGCAGCGCTTCGCGGTCGACTTCGTCCTCCCCCTTGCGCGCCGTGAAGTCGCCGAGGAACGGGAAGTAATCCACCTTGCATTGGCGATACGCCGTCAGCACGGTCAACTCTTCCAGCACCTTGAAACGCGTCACGCCGGTGAGTTCGAGGATATAGCGCCCGTCACCGGCTTCGGCGAGCTGGGTGATGCGGCCGACGCAGCCGACCCGGAACAGCGCCGGCTTGGCCTCGTCGGACGAATGCGACACGTCGGGCTGGATCATGCCGACGAGGCGATGACCGTCGCGAAACGAGTCATCGACCATCGCCAGATAGCGTTGCTCGAAGACATTGAGTGGCATCTGACCGCGGGGCAGCAGCAGCGCCCCGGGCAGGGGAAACACCGGAATGATCTCTGGGAGATCACCGGGACCGTCGTAGTCGGCATTGATGGGCATGACCGGTTCCGATTCACCGCGGGAGAAATAATAAATTATGAAAAAAGAAGGGTGGATAGCCGCTTGCGGCCGTCCAGCGTGGCCTCGTCGGTGGGTCCCCAGGCTTCGAAAAACTGGACCAGCTGTTTGCGGGCGCCGTCCTCGTTCCACTTGCGGTCGCGCTTGACGATTTCCAGCAGATGGCTGATGGCCTCCGGGCGCTGGTTGGCGGCGTTCAGCGCGGTGGCGAGATCGAAGCGGGCCTGATGGTCGAGCGGATCGGCGGCGACCTTCTGCTCCAGCTCGGTCACCGGCCCGAGCGCATTGGCCTGCTCGAGCAGATCGATCCTGGTCTGCACGGCCTTAACCGCGGCGTCCTCGCGCTTGGCCGCCGGCACCAGCTCCAGTGTCTGCTTGGCCTGCTCGATCGCACCGCTTTCCAGGTAACAGCGGGCCAGACCGGCCAGCGCCGGGATGCTGGTGGCGTCAGCGGCAATGATCTCGCCGTAAATCGAGGCGGCGGTCGCCGGATCGCCTTCGGCGAGAATGGCCTCCGCCTCCTGCAGCAGCTCGGCGGTGGTCGGCTCGGCACCGGGGATACCCGCGGTGAGCTTGTCGATGAAGGCGGTGACCTGGCTTTCCGGCACCGCGCCCATGAAGCCGTCGGCGGGCTGGCCGTTGACGAAGGCGATCACGGCGGGAATCGACTGGATGCCCATCTGGCCCGGTATTTCCGGATGCTCGTCGATGTTCATCTTCACCAGCTTGACCCGGCCCTTGGCGGCGGTGACCGCTTTTTCGATGATCGGGGTCAGCGTGCGGCACGGGCCGCACCAAGGCGCCCAGAAGTCGATCAACACCGGCTGGTGCTTGGACTCCTCGATGACGTCCTGCACGAAGCTCTGGGTGGTGGTTTCCTTGATGAGCGCGGTTGCCTGCGGCGTCGATGCGCCGCCCTGTTCCAGAATGGTCACGTGAACCTCGCTTGATGTCTCGAAAAATCTCGCCGCTTCTAGCACAGCCCGTGATTTAAATGGCGCTCACGGGCGCATTTTTCAATCGGGTAAAAATGACCCGCTTCGGCGCTGATTCGGGCCAAGCGCCGCCCTTTTGACGGTAACCGGGCGGTTTCGGACCCTAATTCGCCGCTCGGCCGATGAAAACGCATTAACCGAGCCAATTTTCCCTGCAGTCTGGCTGTTGCATTCGTCAGCCGCATTTGGCATAGGTCTGCGCGTTGGCGGTGCGCAAGCGTCGCCCAGCTTCTCGGATGCGGGTGTAGCTCAGTGGTAGAGCACGACCTTGCCAAGGTCGGGGTCGAGGGTTCGAATCCCTTCGCCCGCTCCAGAATTTCTTGGCTCTTCCTGGCGATCTCCGGATCGCTTCGGATTTCGATGACAAGCCGCCGGGAGGCGGCTTTGTCGTATCCAGGTTCCAGCGCTCGCATCGCTTGAATTCGTCAGACGTTGCGCAGACAATCGCGGCACTTCCAGATGGTGCGGACCGACGATGCCGGCGACGACAGATTCCAACCTCGAAATTGCCAAGCGCGCCAATGATGAGGCGCGTGCCGATTTTGCGACCTGGCTGATGATGGCGAAGCTGAACAGCATCGATGCGTTGCCGCGGGAATCGCAGTCCTTCTTCGCCGGCTACCGCGCGTTGCTGGCACGCCGGCAGTCCGAAGCGGCCGCGGCTGAGACCACCATTCAAATCGTGTACCGAAGCTATTACGCCCGCATGGGCGGCACCGGTACGCCTCCCCTCGTCAAGACGGCTCCGAGAACAAGACCAATGACCGACAATCACGGCGACAACGTCACGCCCTTCCGCAAGATCAAGCCGGAAAAACCGCCGCAGCCCGAAAAGAGGAAGCTGCCGGTGGCGCTGATCTTCATCGGCCTGGTCGTGCTCGCGGTGCTGTATAATTACGTCAGCAAGGGAATGATCTGACGGCGATGGCCGGCTGGCCCGAACTGCCTTATGCCGCGTGGCGCGACAGCGCCGAAACGCTGCGGCTATGGAGCCAGATCGTCGGCAAGATCAGACTATCGAAAACGCCGTGGCTGAATCATTCCTGGCATGTCGTGCTGTATGTCACCCCGCGCGGGCTGACCACCTCGCCGATTGCGGATGGCGAAACCAGCTTCGAGATTGCCTTCGATTTTATCGACCACGTGCTCGATATCGAGACCAGCGGCGGCGCCCGCCGCAAGCTGCCGTTGCGGGCGCAGTCGGTTGCCGGTTTTTATGCGGAGCTGCTGGTGGCACTTGCCGATCTCGGCATCGCGGTCGAGATCGACGACATGCCGAACGAACTTGTCGATCCGCTCCGCTTCGGCGAAGACCATGTCCACGCCAGCTATGATGCCGATGCGGTGCGGCGCTTCGGGCAAGCGTTGCGGCAGGTGGACCGCGTCTTCAAGCAGTTTCGCACCGGCTTTATCGGCAAGGCCAGCCCGGTGCATTTCTTCTGGGGTAGCTTTGATCTGGCGGTGACACGGTTCTCGGGTCGCGCCGCGCCGACGCATCCCGGTGGCGTGCCGCATCTTTCCGACGACGTGGTGCGCGAAGCCTATTCGCATGAGGTTTCGAGCGCCGGCTTCTGGCCAGGCGGCGGGGCGATCGATTATCCCGCCTTCTATTCCTACGCCTATCCGGCGCCGGCGGGTTTCGCCGACGTGGTGGTGCAGCCGGAGGCCGCGTTCTTCAGCAAGGATCTCGGCGAATTCATCCTGCCTTATGATGCCGTGCGCACCGCGGAAAATCCCGACGCGGTCCTGCTGCAATTTCTGCAAAGCACGTATGAGGCGGCCGCCAACCTCGCCGCTTGGGATCGCCATGCCCTGGAATGCGCCGCCGGGCGGGCGGCGATTCCTCGGCAGAGCTGACCGGTCGCTGCTATCATGAAATGCGATGCAGCATGGCCTGCGATCGTATCGGGTCCCCGTATTGCCGAATAACTCCGCTTTGCACCTTGTGAAGTTGTGATAGCATTTGAGCGTCTAGAAAATCGCAGACCAATAAGATCGTCTCGTAAGTTCAAACAAGACAGCGCAGCCGCAACGAGCTGCCCAGGGAGTGACGCGATGACATCGATCCTTTCTCGATCTGTTCTGGCGTGCGCTGCGATCCTCGCCATTGCCGGGATCAGCCAGGCCAGCGCACAGGAAAAGCTCAAGAGCTACAAGTCTGATACCAAGGAATTCTGGATCCATCCGCCGGATGACTGGTTCCTTGGCGACGAGACCGAGGCGCAGAAGGGCCTGGCGCCGCCGTCCGGCCCGCCGACCGGCGCGTCCGACGCCGAACTCGCCGCCATGATGAAAAAGATAAAACTTCCGGCGGGTTTCAAGATCGAGGTCTATGCCTCCGGCGTGCTGGCGGCGCGGCAGATGGCGTGGGGCGAAAATGGCACGCTGTTCGTCGGCTCGTTCGGGCTCGGCAACGTCTATGCGATCACCGACAAGGGCGGCAAGAAGGACGTCAAGACCGTGATCAAGGGGCTGAAGATGCCGACCGGAATCGCGTTTCGCGACGGCGCGCTCTACGTCATCGATATCGACAGACTGATCCGCTACGACAATGCCGAGGCCAATCTCGACAAGCTGGGCGATGGCAAGGTGGTCTATGACGACATGCCGTCCTTTGCCGCGCATGGCTGGAAATATCTGGCTGCCGACAAGGAGGGCTGGTTCTACGTGCCGTTCGGACCTCCCTTCAATATCGGCATCCCGCCGACCTCGCTGTCGCAGATCCGCCGCGTCGATCCCAAGACCGGCAATGCGGAGATCGTCGCCCTGGGCGTCCGTAACAGCGTCGGTGGCGACGTCGATCCGCGTAGCGGAAAATACTGGTTCACCGAAAACGCCCGTGACTGGGTCAGCGACGACCTGCCGAGCGACAAGCTCAACATGATCTCGAAGCTCGGCGAACATTTCGGCTATCCGCATTGCCACCAGGGTGACATGCCGGATCCGAAATTCGCCATGGGCCATGCGTGTTCGGAATTCACGCCGCCGGTGCTGAATCTCGGCGCGCATGTGGCTCCTCTGGGGATGAAGTTCTACACCGGCGACCAATTCCCCGCCGAGTACAAGAACAACATC
>JACMOT010000436.1 GCA_014377915.1 Tardiphaga sp. | reverse complement strand
TCTCGCCGGGCCAGGTCGTGCTGCTGGAAAACTGCCGCGTCAATCGCGGCGAAAAAAAGAACGATCAGGAACTGGCGAAAAAGATGGCCGCGCTGTGCGACGTCTACGTCAACGATGCGTTCGGCACCGCCCATCGTGCCGAAGCCACCACCTACGGCATCGCCCAGTTCGCACCGGTCGCCTGTGCCGGTCCGCTGCTGGCGGCCGAACTCGATGCGCTCGGCAAGGCGCTCAATGCGCCGGCCCGGCCGCTGCTGGCCATCGTCGCCGGCTCCAAGGTGTCATCCAAACTGACCATCCTGAAAGCCCTGGCGGCCAAGGTCGATCACCTGATCGTCGGTGGCGGCATCGCCAACACCTTCATGCTGGCGGCAGGGCTGAAGATCGGCAAATCGCTGGCCGAACCCGATCTGCTGGATCAGGCCCGCGCCGTCATCGCTGCGATGAAAGCACGCGGTGCGGCCGTGCCGATCCCGGCCGACGTGGTCACCCCCAACCGCTTCGCCGCCGACGCCGAAGCGACCGACAAGGCCGCCAGCGACGTGGCCGACGACGACCTGATTCTGGACATCGGCCCGCAAACCGCCGCGCTGCTGGCCGAGCAGTTGAAGGCGGCCGGCACCATCGTCTGGAACGGCCCGGTCGGCGTGTTCGAGTTCGATGCTTTTGCCCACGGCACGGAGACGATTGCCCGCGCGATTGCGGCCTCTTCGGGCTTCAGCATTGCCGGTGGCGGCGACACCCTGGCGGCGATTGCCAAGTACGGCATCGAAAAAGACGTCGGCTATATCTCCACCGGCGGGGGGGCTTTCCTGGAAATGCTGGAGGGGAAGGAACTGCCGGCGCTGGAGATTCTGAGCAAGCGGGCAGCGCAGGGTTGAGGCGCGCGGGGTAATCTCCAAGGCCTTGAGGCTGCTTGGAGACAACGATGGAAAAGACCAAAACGACCGACCTGAGCCTCGCTGAAGCGGCCCTGCGCGACGCGGCGCTCGACTACCACCGCAGCCCGACGCGCGGCAAGATCGCGGTGATGCCGACGAAAGCGCTGTCCAACCAGCGCGACCTGTCGCTCGCCTACTCGCCCGGCGTCGCCTATGCCTGCCTCGCCATCGAGGCAGACCCGAGCCTGGCGGCCGATTTCACCTCGCGCGCCAATCTGGTCGGCGTGATCACCAACGGCACGGCCGTGCTGGGCCTGGGCGATATCGGTCCGCTGGCGAGCAAACCGGTGATGGAGGGCAAGGGCTGTTTGTTCAAGAAGTTCGCCGGGATCGATGTGTTCGATATCGAACTGGCCGAGCGCGACCCGGACAAGCTGGTCGAGATCATCGCGGCGATGGAGCCGACCTTGGGCGGCGTCAACCTCGAGGACATCAAGGCGCCCGAGTGCTTCTACATCGAGAGGAAGTTGCGCGAGCGGATGAACATCCCCGTCTTCCATGACGACCAGCACGGCACGGCCATCATCTCCAGCGCGGCGCTGCTGAACGGGCTGGAACTGGTCGGCAAGGACATCGGCAAGGTCAAGGTTGCGGTGTCCGGCGCAGGCGCCGCAGCCATCGCCTGCTTGGACGTGATGGTGGGCCTCGGCGTCAAACGCGAGCATGTGTTTGTCTGCGATTCCAAGGGCGTGATCCAGCACCAGCGCGACGATGCGCGGGCCGGCCAGCTTGATGAATCGAAGCAGCGCTATTGCCAGATCACCTCGGCCCGAACCTTGGCCGATGTTGTCGATGGCGCCGATGTCTTCCTCGGCTGCTCGGCGGCGGGCGTGCTGACGGTGGACATGGTCAAGACGATGGGTACGAAACCGATCATCCTGGCCCTGGCCAATCCGGAACCCGAGATTCGCCCGGAACTGGCCAAGGCCGCGCGGCCCGATTGCATCATTGCCACCGGCCGGTCCGACTACCCGAACCAGGTCAACAACGTTCTCTGCTTCCCGTACATCTTCCGCGGCGCGCTGGACTGCGGTGCGACCAAGATCACGGAGGCGATGAAGTTGGCCTGCGTGCGCGAGATCGCCGATCTGGCCAAGGCGGAAACGAGCGACGAGGTGGCGGCGGCCTATGCGGGTGAGGAGCTGGCCTTCGGCCCCGATTACCTGATCCCCAAGCCCTTCGATGCGCGGCTGATCTTGCGCATCGCGCCGGCGGTGGCCAAGGCGGCCGAAGAGTCGGGCGTCGCCACGCGGCCGATTGCCGATCTGGCCGCTTACCGCCAGTCGCTGGAGCGCTTTGTCTACCAGACCGGCATGTTCATGCGCCCGGTGTTCACCGCCGCCAAGGCCCACCCGGCGCGGGTGATCTACGCCGAGGGCGAGGACGAACGCGTGCTGCGCGCGGTGCAGGTGGCGCTGGACGAAGGCATTGCGTTGCCGACGCTGATCGGCCGGCCCGAGGTGATCGCCTCGCGCATCGAACGCGCCGGGCTGCGGCTGAAGATCGGCGTCGATGTGGCCGTGATCGATCCCGAGAACGACAGCCGCTTCCGCCAGTACTGGGAGGCCTATCACCAGATCCTCGGCCGCCAGGGCGTGACGCCGGACATGGCCAAGTCGGCCGTGCGCCGCTCGGCCACCAGCATCGGCGCGCTGGCGATCAAGCTGGGCGACGCCGACGCGATGATCTGCGGCCTGGTCGGACGCTTCGACAGCCATCTGGAGCATGTGGCCGAACTGATCGGCTTGAAGCCTGGCGCCAGGACCTTCGCGACGATGAACGCCCTGATGCTGGACAAGCTGACCCTGTTCCTGACCGACACCTTCGTCAACGATGACCCCGACGCCGAGCAACTGGCCGAGATCGCCGCGATGGCGGCCGACGAGGTCAAGCGCTTCGGCCTGCCGCCCAAACTGGCCTTCGTCTCGCATTCGATGTTCGGCTCCAGCAAACGGCCGTCGGCGGTCAAGATGCGGCGCGCGCACGAACTGTTCGCTGCGGCGCACCCGGACATCGAATCCGATGGAGAGATGCATGGCGACGCGGCGCTGAGCGAGACGGTGCGTGCGACCTTCCTGCCCGACAGCAAGCTGACCGGCGCGGCCAATTTGCTGGTGCTGCCAACCCTTGATGCCGCCAACATCCTGTTCAACGTGTTGAAGATCAGCGCCGGTCAGGGCGTGACGGTCGGGCCGATCCTGCTCGGTGCCGCCGCGCCGGTCCACATCCTGACGCCATCGGCGACGGTGCGACGCATCGTCAACATGACGGCACTGGCGGTGGCCGATGTGTGGGCCGGCAAGGCCTGACGACGTAACCCGCGTAACCGGTAGACCTCTCAAAATGCCGCCCATAATCAGTCGCCTGTAATTTTATTTCACCCAAAGAGAGCCGCCATGTCCCGTGCCACCAAGATCGTCGCCACCCTCGGCCCCGCGTCGAGCTCGCCCGAGGTGCTCGAGCGGCTGGTCCGCGCTGGCGTCGACGTGGTGCGGCTCAACTTCTCGCACGGCATCGCGCAAGACCACGTCGATCGCGCCATGCTCGTGCGTGAGATCGCGAAGAAGGTCGGCAAGGAGGTCGCCATCATGGCCGACCTGCAGGGCCCGAAGATCCGCGTCGGCAAGATCGAGGGCGGCAAGACGATGCTGGTGGCCGGCGAGAAGCTGGTGCTGGACGCCGCCTGGACGGAGCTCGGCACGAGCGCCCGCGTCGGCCTCGACTACAAGGAGCTGCCGCGCGACGTGCGGCCCGGCGACACGTTGCTCCTCAACGACGGCCTGCTGCGCCT
>JACMOT010000435.1 GCA_014377915.1 Tardiphaga sp. | reverse complement strand
TGACTTTTCGTCCTTCCTGCTGCAGGCGCAGAGCTCGAAAGCCAAGGTCATCGGGCTCGCGAATGCCGGCGGCGACACCATCAATGCCGTCAAGCAGGCCGCCGAATTCGGCCTGACCAAGAGCGGTGGGCAGAAGCTGTCGCCGCTGCTGGCCTTCATCTCCGACATCGACAGCGTCGGGCTTGAGACCGCGCAGGGCCTGATCCTGGCGGAAGCGTTCTACTGGGATCTCAACGAAGAAACCCGCGCCTTCACCAAGCGCTTCGAGGCGCGCACCAAGCGCGTGCCGACCTCGGCACAGGCCGGCGTCTATTCCTCGGTGCTGCACTATCTGAACGCCGTCAAGGCCGCCGGTACGACCGATTCGGCGCCGGTCATGAAACTGATGAAGGACACGCCGATCAACGACATGTTCGCCAAGAACGGCCGCATCCGCGAGGATGGCCGCATGGTGCACGACATGTACTTGTTCGAAGTGAAGAAGCCGTCGGAATCAAAAGGTCGCTGGGACAATTACAAGCTGCTCGCCACCGTTCCCGGCGAGCAGGCGTTCCAGCCGCTGGAAGCCTCGCGCTGCCCGCTGGTGAAGAAGTAAGAAGAAGCTTTCATAAAACGGCCTCTCCCCGTCATTGCGAGGTCAGGGAAAGCCAATCGGCTTTCCCTGTAGCGAAGCGAAGCGGCAATCCAGAAGCTGCCAACTTCGAAAGAACTGGATTGCTTCGTCGCAAAGGCTCCTCGCAATGACGAACCGTGAATACAACGAATAATAAAAAGGTGACTTTTATGAATGACATCGTTCTGCAGTCGCTCGACAATGGCCTGCTGACCATCACCATGAACCGGCCGGACCGTCGCAACGCGCTGAATGTCGAGATGACCGAGGGCCTGGTCGCGGCGGCGCGGCGCGCCACCGAGGACCATGACGTCCGCGCGGTGCTGCTGAAGGGCGCGGGTGGCACCTTCTGTGTCGGTGGCGATGTAAAGTCGATGGCCGCCGGCCGCGCGCCGCTGCCGTTCGAAGCCAAGCGCGCCAATCTGCGCCGCGGCATGGAAGTGTCGCGCCTGCTGCACCAGATGCCGAAGCCGGTGGTGGCGCAGCTCGACGGCGCGGCCGCGGGCGCGGGTCTGTCGATCGCGTTGGCCTGCGACCTGCGTGTCGCCAGCGCCTCGGTCAAGATCACCACGGCGTTCGCCAAGGTCGGATTCTCCGGCGATTATGGCGGCACCTACTTTCTCACCCAGATGCTCGGTAGCGCCAAGGCGCGCGAACTGTATCTGCTGTCGCCGGTGCTGACGGCGCAGGAAGCCCTCGCGCTGGGCATGGTGTCGAAGGTGGTTGATGACGCCGACATCGAGAAGGCCGCGCATGAGCTGGCGATGTCGCTGGCGAGGGGTCCGTCGATCACGCTCGGCTATATCAAGAGCAACATCAATAATGCCGAGACGATGACGCTGGAAGCCTGCTTCGATGCCGAAGCCATCCATCATACCCGCTGCAGTGAGACCGCCGACCACAAGGAGGCCGCGCAGGCCTTTGTCGAAAAACGCAAACCTGTTTTCCAGGGCCACTGAGATGCCTCACCCGCGGCTTCGCCAAATCTGTCTGGTGGCGCCGCGGCTGGAGCCGGTGGTGAGCCATCTCGCCGCCATTCTGGGACTTGAGGTCTGCTACCGCGATCCGAATGTCGCCAAATACGGCCTCGTGAACGCGTTGCTGCCGGTCGATACCATGCTGCTGGAAGTCGTGGCGCCGACCCGGGATGGTACCGCGGCCGGCCGCTTTCTCGACAAGAGCCGCGGCCATGGCGGCTATATGGCGATCTTCTCCTGCGACGATCCCGACGAACGCGGTCGCCATGCCGAGTCGATCGGCGTTCGGATCGCCCATGTGATCGATCATCCGCCGTATCATGGCGTGCAACTGCACCCGCGCGACTGCCGCGCGGCCTTCATCGAGTTCAATCACACCGACGGCGGCGATGATATTCGCGGTCCCTATCCGCCGGCGGGGCCGGACTGGGAACGGTCGATCCGTAACGATACCACGCAGGCGCTGGTCGGCGTCGAGCTGCAAAGCCCCGATCCCGAGGGACTGGCGCTGCACTGGAGCCGGATCATCGGTGCGCCGGTGCGCCGGTCCGCGCATGACCAGCCTGAAATCGCGCTGGTGAATTGCGGTCTGCATTTCGTCACGGGCGGCAGCGATGCGCTGACCGGGCTCGTTTTTCGCGTCAATGATGTCGCGCAGGTCCGTCATGCGGCCCGCGCGCGCGGCTGTCCCTGTGGCGGCGATTCGTTCCTGCTCGGCGGGGTGACGTTTCACATCGTCGCCTGAGCCACCCATAATCATAAAAACAAGGACGTCCTTTCAATGGCCGCCAACCGCACCCATCCGCTCGACTCGTTTTTCGCTCCGGACAGCATTGCCATCATCGGCGCCTCGCGCGACGCGCAGAAGATCCCCGGGCTGCTGCTGGCGTTTCTGCGCAAGAACGCATTTTCCGGTGCGATCTATCCGGTCAATCCCAACTACGCCGAGATCCATGGCCTGACCTGTTACCCGTCGATGGCCTCGATCGGCGCGCCGGTCGATCTCGCCATCGTCATCATTCCTGCTCGTGCCGTGCTCGGGGCGCTGCGGGAATGTGCCGCTGTCGGTGTCAGAAACGCGATCATCATCTCGTCCGGCTTCGCGGAAGAGGGCGGCGACAGCACCGGCATGCAGGACGCCATCGCAGCGCTGGCGCAATCGACCGGGATGCGGATCTCGGGCCCCAACGCCGAGGGCTACTATAATGAGTTAAAGCGTGTCGCCGCCACCTTCAGCCCGACGGTGGATGTGAAGCCGGAGCAGCCGCGGCTGCTCGCCACGACCAGACGGATCGGTATCGTCGCGCAATCCGGCGGCATCGGCTTTGCGATCTACAACCGCGCCAAGGCGCTCGGCATTGCGCTGAGTACCGTGATCTCCACCGGTAACGAGGCCGATCTCGGCGCCGGTGAATTTCTGGATTACCTGGTGCAGGATCCGGCGACCGACGTGATCCTGTTGTTCATCGAGGGCATCCGTGACACCGAGAAATTTCTCACCGCGGCGCGCCGCGCCGCCGAAAGCGGCAAGCCGGTGATCGTCACCAAGGTGGGTCGCTCCGGCGCCGGCGGGCGCGCGGCGGCGTCGCACACCGCGAGCATGGCCGGCTGGAGTGCCGCCTATGACGCGGTGTTCGCCAAATACGGCTTTATCGTTTCCCACGATCTCGACGAGGCCGTCACGATCGCCGCGGTGCTGACCACCACGCCGCGGCCGAAGGGCGACCGTGTCGCTGTCGTCACCGTGTCCGGTGGCGCCGGCATCTGGGCCGCCGATGCGGTGTCGGCGCAGGGTCTGCAGGTGCCTGAATTGTCGGAGGCGGTGCAGGCGAAGATCCGCGGGATGATCCCGTCCTACGGCTCGCCGCGCAACCCGATCGATATCACCGCCCAGGCCGTACACAGTGGCGGGCTGCAGAAGACCCTCGATCTGCTCGAGGTCTCCGATGAGGTCGACATCATTCTGGTGGTGATCTCGCTGTCGAGCGAGACGCGGATGCCGTTCAAGCAGCCGGAGCTGACGCCGCTGATGGACGGGCAGCGTAAGCCGATTGTGTTCTGGTCCTACACGCTGCCGTCGCTCTATGCGCGCAACGGGCTTGCGGAGTCGGGTGTCGTGGTGCTGTCGGGACTGACGCATGTGGCCGTGGCGCTGCGTCAGTTGGTTAACTATTCAACCTTCAGCCTGTCACCGGCGACTGCGACAAATCCGGCGCTGGAAAATCTGGCCGCACGTCTGACTTCGGCGACCTTGTCGGAGTACGACAGCAAATCGTTGCTGCGCGCCGCGGGCGTGGCCTTGCCGGACGAGGTTCTGGTGACCGCGAAGGCGGAGCTGAATGAGGCCGTCGCCCGGATCGGCCTTCCGCTGGTGCTGAAAATCCAGTCGCGCGACATCCCGCACAAGAGCGAGGTCGGCGGTGTACGGGTCAACATCCTGACGCCGGAACAGGCGGCATTCGCCTATGACGCGCTGCTCGCCAACGCGCGGCACCATCGGCCGGAGGCCGTCCTGCAGGGCGTGCTGGTAGCGCCGATGGCCAGGCCGGGCGTCGAGATCATTGTCGGCACGCTGCTGGATGCCACGTTCGGACCGATGATCATGGTCGGCCTCGGCGGCGTGACGGCGGAATTGTTCAGGGATGTCGTCTATCGGCCGGCGCCGGTCAGCCTCGCTGAGGCCGTGGCCATACTTGGCGAATTGAAGGCCGCGCCGTTGCTCAATGGATTCCGTGGCGCGGCGAAGGCTGACGTCCTGGCGCTGGCGGCATTGATCGAGCAGGTGTCGCAATTAGCCGCGCAATTCAAGAATGATCTGGCGGAGATCGAGCTCAACCCGGTGCTGGTGCATCCGCACGGCGAGGGCGTTACCATCGTCGATGCGCTGGTAGTACGAAAAAACCCGTAGTCAAAGCGTCGCCCCCACTTTCGCGGGGACGACGCAGGGCAATGTTTATCGGCCCTTGAAATTCGCCACGCGGCGTTCTTCGGTCGCCTTGACGCCTTCCTTGAAGTCCTCGGTCGCGCGCAGGCGGGTCTGCTCCGACAATTCGTGCTCGGTGGCCTTCGCCACACGGTCGGCGAGGTTGGCCTTCATGGTCGCGCGGGTCGACAGCAGGCCGAGCGGCGAGCATTCGGCGATCTCTTCCGCCAGCTTGATGGCGGCGTCACGCACCTGATCCAGCGGCACCAGCACGTTCACCAGGCCCATCTTCAGCGCTTCTTCGCCGCCGACGCGGCGGCTGGTGTAGAACATCAGCTCGGCATTGTTCTTGCCGACTACTTCCGGCAGCGACACCGTCAGGCCGAAGCCGGGGTGGAAGCCGAGCTTGGTGAAGTTCGCGGCAAAGCGCGCTCCCGGGCAGCCCCCGCGGAAATCCGCCGACACCGCGAGGCCAAGCCCACCGCCGATCGCCGCGCCCTGCACCGC
>JACMOT010000434.1 GCA_014377915.1 Tardiphaga sp. | reverse complement strand
GTGTTCTTCTCGAAGAACCATTCCTTCACGAAGCTGCCGTCCTTCTTGAACACCTGGACGCGGTTGTTGATGCGGTCGCAGACATAGACCAGCCCGTCATGGGCAAGCTTGACGCAATGTACGGGATTGGCGAATTGCTGGGACACCGGGGCCGCCGGATTGTAGGCCGCCTGCTTGTCGTCATTGGGCTTGTTGCCATAGGCGCCCCAGTGCCTGATGTAGGCGCCGGTGGTGGCGTTGAACACGATGACGCGGCGGTTGCCATAGCCATCGGCGACATAGATCTCGTTGGCGTCCTTGTCGAGCGCGGTCTCGGCCGGCTTGCCGAGTTGAGTGGTGTCGTTGCTGCCCTTGCTCGGCGCGATCTTGCCGATCTGCATCACGAACTTGCCGTCGAGGGTGAATTTCAGGATCGCATTGTCGTTGTCGGCATTGCCGCCGATCCAGACGAAGCCCTTGTCGTCGACTTCGATGCCGTGCTCGCGGCCAACCCATTCATAGCCTTCACCGGGGCCGCCCCAGGAGCGCAGCAAATTGCCGTCGGAATCGAATTCGAGCACCGGCGGCGCCGAGACGCAGCACTTTGATCGCGGCGGCGTCAGGCTGGCGCCTTTCTCGTCATCGGTCAGCGAACGTGGCCGGTGGATCAGCCAGATATGGCCTTGCCCGTCGACCGTGATGCCGCCGACCTGACCGAGGATCCAGTTGTTGGGCAGCGGTTTGGGCCACGACGCCTCGACCTCGAAGCGGGGGATTTCTGTCGCACGCGCGGTGGCGACGATGGCAGCCCATGCGAGGGCGGTGCCGGCGATCAACCCGTACAGACGAATGCGCCTCGACATCTGCATGATGCCAGCCTCCCTGATCCCGACGCGGGTTATCCCGCTTTGCAGGGAGTGAAGTACCGACGCCGTGGCAAGTCAATCTTGCGACGCGGCGAGAACCATCAGCCGTCATTGCGAGTTTGGGGCCGGCCTGTTGGCCGATCCTGAGATATGAAATGTCGGACTCGTGTCCCGGACGCGGTGCGGCATTCTCAGGCGATGCCCTTGCATCGCCGCCATGCCGCTCCGCGGAGCCGGGACCGTATCAGGCAACGGTGTTTTTGGCGGTCCCGGCTCCGCGGCGCATGACGCCTCCCGCGGAGGCGCATGGCGCCGCGTCCGGGACAAGTGATCGTTCTTGCGAGGTCAGGGATAGCCAATTGGCTTTCCCTGACCTCGCAATGACGGGGAGAGGCCAGTGCCTTATGCCGGTGGCTGAAAGCTCAGAAGCTTCTTGGTTGAGTAGTCATAGAGCCGGCCGGTCTCGGTCCAGGACGGCAGCAGCATCGGCACCATGGTTTGCGCCACTTCCGTCGGCCTGGTCAGCGTTTCCGGATCCTCACCGGGCATCACGATGGCACGGATGTGGGTACGGATCGGGCCGGGGTCGAACAGATTGGCACGAATCGGCGTGGTGGCGGTCTCGGCGGCCCATACCCGTACCAATGTGTCGAGCGCCGCCTTGGACGTTGCGTAGAGGCCGCGATAGGCCGGCGCCTGGTGGGCGGCGGCTGATGTGACGAACAGAGCGCGGCCGGCATCGGACTGGCGCAGCAGCGGCTCCATGCAGCGGATCAGCTGGAAATTAGCAGTGACGTGGAGCGCCATCACCTCGTTCCAGGGCTTCATCTCGACATGGCCGAGCGGCGAGGACGGCCCGGCGATGCCGGCATTGCCAACCAGGATGTCGAGCCTGCCATGGCGCTCGTGCAGCGCGGCGCCGAGCCGGGCGATGCCGTCGAGATCGGTCAGGCTGAGCGGCACCAGCGTGGCGCTGCCACCCTCGGCGCGGATCGCATCGTCGAGCTCTTCAAGGCCGCCCTGGGTGCGTGCCACCGCGATGACATGGGCGCCGGCCTTGGCCAACGCCAGCGGGGTGGCCCGGCCAAGGCCGCGCGAGGCGCCGGTAACGAGGGAGAGGCGGGAGGCGAGGGGCAGGGTCATGGGTAACTCTCACAGGTCGTCCCCGCGCAGGCGGGGACCCATACACGGTGAGGGTTATGATGCGGAACTGCGCAGCTGTCTAACCTTGCCCGACGCCACTACGCCGGAGGTTATCGATCCCCGCCGGCGCGGGGACGACACTGGCGTCAGCTCGCTTCCGCCAGCAGCGAGAGCTGCCGCGGGGCTTCGATCTCGCGCATGTCGGTCAGCGGGGTCGGGTAGTCGCCGGTGAAACAGTGGTCGGCGAATTTCGGCGCTGCCGGGTTGCGGCCGGGTTCGCCCATCGCGCGGTAAATGCCGTCCACGGAGACGAAGGCCAGCGAATCGGCGCCGATCAGCTCGCACATTTCCTCGAGCGTGTGGGTCGCGGCGAGCAGGCCGGTGCGGTCCGGCGTGTCGATGCCGTAATAATCGGGATGGGTGATCGGCGGCGAGGCGATGCGAAAGTGCACTTCCTTGGCGCCGGCGTCGCGCATCATCTTGACGATCTTCTTCGACGTGGTGCCACGCACCAGGCTGTCATCGATCAGCACGATGCGCTTGCCTTCGATCGCGGCGCGGTTGGCCGAATGTTTCATGCGGACGCCGAGGTCGCGCACGCTCTGGGTCGGCTGGATGAAGGTGCGGCCGACATAATGGTTGCGGATGATGCCGAGCTCGAACGGAATGCCGGATTCGCGGGAATAGCCGATCGCGGCGGGGACGCCGGAATCCGGGACCGGCACGATGACGTCGGCCTCGACATGGGTCTCGCGGGCGAGCTGCGCGCCCATCGCCTTGCGCACGTCGTAGACCGAGCGGTCGCCGACGCTCGAGGCGGGCCGGGGCAAGTAGATATATTCGAAGATGCAGGGCCGCGGCGGCAGCGGCGCGAACGGCTTGTGGCTCTGCGCGCCGTTCTCGTCGAACACGATGACCTCGCCGGGCTCGATGTCGCGGATGAATTTGGCGCCGATGATGTCGAGCGCGCAGGTCTCCGAGGCCAGGATCGGCGAGCCGTCGAGGTCGCCCAGCACCAGCGGGCGGATGCCGAGCGGATCACGGGCGCCGACCAGCTTCTTGTTGGTCAGCGATACCAGAGCATAGGCGCCTTCGATGGCGCGCAGCGCCTCGATATAGCGGTCGATGAAGCGGTTGCGCTTCGACTGCGCGACCAGATGCAGGATCACTTCGGTGTCGGTGGTCGATTGCATCATGGCGCCGTGGCGCACCAGCTCGCGACGCAAGGTCAGGCCGTTGGTGAGGTTGCCGTTATGGGCGACCGCGAAGCCACCGGCATTGAGCTCGGCGAATAGCGGCTGCACGTTGCGCAGAATGGTTTCGCCGGTGGTGGAGTAGCGGGTGTGGCCGACCGCGGCGGTACCGGGCAGTCGCGCGATCACATCGGCGCGGGAGAAGGTGTCGCCGACGAGACCGAGCCGGCGTTCGGAATGAAACCGGCCGCCTTCGAACGAGACGATGCCGGCGGCCTCCTGGCCGCGATGCTGCAAAGCGTGCAGCCCGAGCGCGGTAATGGCAGCGGCGTCGGGATGGTTGAAGATACCGAACACGCCGCACTTTTCGCGCAGCATGTCGCCATCGAGGTCCGGATCGCGGTAGTTGTGATGTTGGTCTGGTTCGAGTTTGGGTTTCGCTGCGTCTTGGGAAGGGCTTTGCATTGGTTCATCGCCTCTCATGTCGCAAGAAACTCGCGGGGGACTGCGAACTACTTGGTCGCCGGTTTGCCATCGATCAGCTTTTTGAGGCTGTCGCGGGCAGGCTTGGTGTATCCATCGCCAGCAGCCGGTGCGGCCGGCTCGGCGTCGGTTGAATCCTCATCGGGCTTGTTCTTCTTGAATCTCTTCAAGATGGTGTTTTCCGGGTCATCCGGCAAGAGCGCCATCAGCCAATCGCCGGTTCCCTGCAAAACAACGCGTGATTTCGCCGACGTCACCCAGTCCGGACGCTGCTTGTCCGGGACCAGCCAGCTGAAGAACAGGAATGCCACCACCACGATCAGCAGGCCGCGGGCGAGGCCGAACAGGAAACCGAGCGTGCGATCCAGTGCGCCGATGCGCGAATCGAGAATCATGTCGGAGATCCGCACCGTGATGATCGAGACGATGATCAAGGTACCGATGAACACGCCGGCGACCACGACGACGCTGGCGACCGTATCATTGTTGAAATAGGTCTTCGCGGTCGGCAGCAGCTTCTGGAACGCGAACAGCGTCACCAGCGCGGCGGCGCCCCAGGCGGCGATCGAGAGGATCTCGCGCATGAAGCCGCGGACCATCGCCAGCAGGCCGGAGATCAGCATCACCCCGAGCAGGACAAGATCGAGAATCGTTATCGGCATCGGCTGCTCAGGTCCGCTTGTAATCTCAAAACCGCGAATCGGCTCAGCGGCCGGTTCTGGTGACGGTGATATGGCACGTCCGGCGAGGCCGGAAAACAGCTATCCCGCCGCACATCACATCATTGTTCCATTGGCTTAACGGACCATGATGCGGCCGGTGACAGGTTGCATGATTGCTGTATAGCGACGGTAACCGGCAAGGTCACGCGCGGCTCAACCCTCGCCACGCTTGAAACGCGCCGGCGCGGTGTTTTTTGCCGCGTCTGTGCTTTTACTGTTGTCCCGGGCCGGCTTGACGCCGCGGGCGGCGATGTCAGCCACCAAAGTGGTCAGGCCGCCGACCGGGCCGAGCGCCAACCCGGCGTCGCCACCGGCGTCGCCGCGCGCCGATTCCGGCAGCACCGCGCGGGCAAAGCCGAGCTTGGCGGCTTCCTTCAGCCGCGCCGAGGTCAGCGACACCGGGCGCACCGCGCCGGACAGCGAGATTTCGCCAAAATACACCGCGTCGGTCGGCAGCGGCGCGTTGCACAGCGACGACACCAGAGCGGCGGCGGCCGCGAGGTCGGCAGCGGGCTCGTTGATGCGCAATCCGCCAGCGACGTTGAAATAGACGTCATATCCGGACAGTTTGACGCCGCAATGCGCCTCCAGCACCGCCAGCACCATCGACAGCCGGTTGGAATCCCAGCCGACCACCGCGCGGCGCGGTGTGCCGAGCGTGGTTGGCGCCACCAGCGCCTGCAATTCCACCAGCACCGGGCGGGTGCCCTCCATGCCGGCAAATACCGCGGTGCCCGGGCTGCCGAGGTCGCGATCCGACAGGAACAGTTCGGAGGGGTTGGAGACTTCGCGCAGGCCGAGACCTGTCATCTCGAACACGCCGATCTCGTCGGTCGGCCCGAACCGGTTCTTCACCGCGCGAAGAATGCGGAATTGCTGCGAACCCTCGCCTTCGAACGACATCACCGCGTCGACCATGTGCTCGACCACGCGCGGGCCGGCGATCTGGCCGTCCTTCGTCACATGGCCGACCAGAATGATGGTGGCGCCGGACTTTTTCGCGAAGCGGATCAGCGCCTGCGCCGAAGCGCGCACCTGGGTCACGGTGCCGGGCGCGGATTCGACCGTGTCGGTCCACATCGTCTGGATCGAATCGATCACGATCAGGCGTGGCACCGCGCCTTCCGTCAAAGTGGCGACGAACTCCTCGACCGAGGTTTCCGAGGCGAGCTGCACCGAGGCATCCGACAGGCCAAGGCGTTCGGCGCGCAGCCGCACTTGCGCCACCGCTTCCCCGCCGGAGATGTAGACCACGCGATGCCCGGCGCGGGCCACCAGCGGGGTGGCCTGGGTCAGCAGCGCCGACTTGCCGATGCCGGGGTCGCCGCCGATCAACAGCACCGAGCCGCGCACAAAGCCGCCGCCGGTGACGCGGTCGAGCTCGGCCATCCCC
>JACMOT010000433.1 GCA_014377915.1 Tardiphaga sp. | reverse complement strand
GCATCGCGCTGGAGGCGCGATGACCGGCCTAAAGCAGGGTAGAACCGGGTTGCCCTGCTCCGGCGGCCTCGGGCGTCCGCGCCCTGGCCGAGCCGGTCGCCGCTTTTGAGCGGTGCGTTCCCGGCTACAGCGCAGCACTGGGATCGCTCCAGGAGATGCACGGTCAGTATGGGTCCCCCGCATCCGCGGGAACGACGCGGGGTGTCGGATGCGCGCGACATATCGATACGCTACCACAACGGCGGCGGGACACGCGCTTAAATGTATGAAGTGTAGTTGGGCCATTGCATGGCGTTAGTTGCTTAAGGCACCGGCGCAATCAAGGCGACCGCGAGGTTCTGACGCCATGGCCTGGAGTTCACTTTGGAGCTTGATGACCCGGAGATAATCGGTGCCCCATCCCGACATTGCGAGATCGGGGAAAGCCAATCGACTTAGCCGGTGAGATCGATATCGCTTCTCATTATCTCCCCGGTTGCGGACCTTCAATTCACCAGAACGAAGATCCGCTCGGGCTCGGTCGGATGGTTGGTCCACACCCTGACCCGGCTGTTCGAGACAAAGACAGGCAGCCGAAGCAGCACCGTATTTGCCGATGTTGATATGGCAAGACGTTTGTTCGGAGTTTCGAGGAGGCCATCAAACACCTGACTGAACGCGCGATCCGCCGCAAGCGTCGCCACCGCACGATCGGCTTCGTCCCACGCCAGCAGCGTCAGCTCGGTCTCACCGTCCTGGAACATCAGGCAACCGATGGCCAGGCATGACGTCGTCGCCCAGATACTCGGAGTCCGGCCATCGATCTTCGGTATCACTTCAATGTCGGGATCAGAAACAAAGAACATCGAATGCGGTGGGGCAACCGTTATTTTTGTCATCTGTCAAAGCTCACTTGATACCCTTGACATATCCGCCCTGCGTTAAACTACACGTCCGGCATTGCGGGTACAGCCGTTGCGGCAAGGAAAACCGATTAAGCGCAGTCGGCGGCTTGTGATCGCTGATGGCATTTCCTGAACTTGTTCCGGGAATGAGCGTACCGCAACTGTGGCAACCCGTCTCAGACATAATTTTATTTAACTGGCGCCGCTCCTCGGCACTGATACCGCGCCCTTCTGGTGCAGGGATAGAGCGCCCGGCAAACGGGCCCGGTCTGATCAAATTTATGATTTCGTTGATGCGGCCTTGAGCCTGCTCGGCCTCGCCGACCAAGCGATTGATCCTGCCTTCGACCCCATTCTCGATACTTGGTGACGGGCTCCATTTCGGATCAAGTTCGCGGACACGTGCGAGGGCGTCATCTGCACGCAATTGAGCGGCGACCAACCGCGCCGATTGCGCTGGGGTCGGTTCAAGCCATTGACCGTTACCGTATATTGAACCGCCGCCTCGCCGGCCTGTGGACTGCGCATATTGCTCGCCGGGCTTGACGGGCTCGGGATCGGCATCAGAAATTACACGCGGATCGTTGATCGTTTCATTATGAGACCTTGAGGAGGTTGGGTCGCTCTGCCTGTCCGAAGCAGGCTCAACCATCACCTCCGGGCTCAGGAATTCCTCGCCACGATCTCCAAGGCCATCGACCCCCTCGTCCCCCTGCGCTTCGTCAGCGCCTTGCCCGCCTCCGTCGCCTGAAACGTCTTGAAGACTGCCGCCCCCACCTCCGCCGCCCTGCTGCTCATCCGTCCAGCGCCCGCCGCCGGGGCGCCCGGCGGGGATGCGGCGCTGCGCCGGGCTGTATTTTAGTGCGAGATACACATCGGCAGGATCGGTGCCGGGTGTAAGGAAGCGCGCGACGTCGGGGCGGATGTAGCGCGCCGCATCGGGGCGCATGAAGCGCGCGGCATCGGGCCGCATGAACCGGGCACGCTGATGCGCATGCCAGATGGCATCACGATCGATCATGGCGATGTCCGTGAAACGAGAGACGGAAGTCACGTGTCTTGGACGCTGGCGATTGGAATGCCCCGGCCTGCAGCGCGCGTGAGCCGGGCGACCGTGCCCTAGCCGAGCCGGTCGCCGCCTTCGATCGGCGCGTAGCCGACCGCTTCGCGTTTCTCGTTCAGCGTCAGGAACGCGGCGCTGGAGACGCGCTCCCACAGCGCGGCGCGGTCGGCGCTCAGCGCGTCGATGCGATCGGTGTCGATGACAATGCGAATGCCGTCGCCGAATTGTGGTGCCAGCCATTGCGCCAGCGCTTGGCCGACGCGCGCGGCCAGCGGCAGCACGGTCTGGCGGAAGAACACCCGGTTGGCTTCCTGTAGCGCGCAATTTCAGATGGCGGTGCGCGCAACTTCGTGTGTCATCCCGGATTGAGGGCGTTTTGATGCACACCGGGCCGCGCAGCCGGACGGCGCCCCGGTGATCCATTTTGAACAGCGGGAACCGCTCGGCATCAGCATATTTCGGGAATTACCGCGCGAATCGCGCGCGGGCCAGCGAGCGGAGACCATTGGTATCTCCGCCTATTTGGGAGATAGCGAGAATGCATGGTCCCTCCGCAGCGCAGGACAGCCTCTTTCATTTCCAGGTTTTTACCAATGGCGTCCAGGTCCATGAATCGGACCCTCTGAGCTTCGACAATATCAACGGGGTCTGGCACGAAGGTGCGATGTCTTCCTGCGAACTCATTCAGGCCATGCATGGCCGGGTCGAGCCAGGTCTGGACTGGCTTCTTGAGGTCACGGATGCGGACGGGAACACGATTTTTCGGTTCTCGTTCAAGGCTGAAAACGTTCAGCGTTTGAGCTTCGAGCGGACCCCACTCTGATACGTTTGATCGCGACTGTCACGGCGGGTCGCCTTCTCACGGCACCTGCGCGCCCCAAAAATAGTTCTCGTCGGCCAGCACGCGGCCGGCATTGGTGGTGAAGAAGATGGCGCCGCGCACGGTGTCGCCGGCGGCCAGCTTCAGGCAGGCGGTGGTGGCGCAGCTGGTCTTGCCGGAGGTGAGGGTCGCGTCGCCGGTGGAGGTGACGGTGTCGGAGGTCGGCGCGGCATTGTTGACCGACAGGCCGATCTGCATCTTGCTCGGGATGGTGCCCGGGCTCTCGAAGGTGGCGCCGAGGCCGAACATGTAAGTGCCGGCGGTCGGCGCCGTGAACACACCTACATTCGCCACCGATGCGAACGCCGCCTGGTCGTTGTGGCGGGTGTTGTTGGCGAACAGCGGCTGCCAGGCGCCGGCCGCGTAATTTTGTCCGAAATTGCACCATGCCGAAAATCTGGCGTGCGCATTGAGCAGCACGCGGCCGGTCGATTTATCGATGGTGATCGCGGTGCGGAAGCTGGATCCGTCGGCCGAGACCTTGATCGTGAAATTGTCGTCGCCGAGCAGGCCGAACAGCGCGCGGCTGCTGTAGCCATCCTGGAAGGTGAAACCGGCGTCGCGGGCGGCGGCGCTCTTGTTGACCGTGAGCCGCATGTCGCCGGTGCCCGGCGTGACATCGTCGTGACTGAATAGAGCGGCGTCGGACTTGATCGCCAGTCGGTTCGTTGCATCGGCGCCGGTGTGAATGCCGAGCATCGGCAGCGCGCCTGACGCGACCGATCCGATCGTCACATAGCCGCCGGCGGTGCCGATGTCGGTCCAGCCCGCGGCCTGTTTCACCAGTACGGCGCCGGTTGCTTCGTCGAAGCAGATCCAGCCGCTGCGCGGTACCAGCTTCAGCCAGCTGCCGTCGCTATACAGCGCGATGTTGAGGTCCCAGCCGGCCCACACGCCAAGGGCGCCGGAGGCGACGAGATAGCGGTCGCCTTCGACCGGCAGCGGAGGCGCGGAGGTCAGCGCCGCGCTTTTGACCGAGAGCTGCACGACGGCGTCGAGCAGGACCACCGCCTGGTTATGGGTGACGTGTTTCTGCGACTGGTTGGCGGCGATCAGCGGCAGGCCGAGATGCGGCGTGTCGGTCATGGTTCATATCCTCCTATCGCTAGAGGTCTCCGCCATCGCGGCGCTGCCGCGGCCATAGGCCAGGCTGTTCTGATAGACCTGGAAGCGCAGCATCGCCTGCACCGCGCCGAAATCCGTCGTCTGCATCGCGGCGGTATAGAGGAAGGCGGGCGATGACAACGTCGCGGTGCGGACGACGGTGCCGGTGCCGGGCGAGAGAATCTCGACATCATAGGATTCGATCTCCTCACCGAGCGGGACGTCTGGCGCCTCCCAATTGTCGCCATCGAGACGGGTGCGCCGGCACCAGCGCAGCGCCCAGTCATGCGTGGCGGTCAGCAGCGTGCTGCCGAGCTGCGCCGGCGCATAGGGCCGCAGCCCGACGCCTTCGAAGCTGAACGCCGCGAGCTGGTAGGTCGGATCGTCGATCGCCGCGGTCGATGGCCCCCACTTCCAGTTCCAGGGATTGTGCCGCTGCGCCGCGCTGATGGTCGACGGCTTCACGGTCTCGTCGAGCAGCACGAACGACGCCCCCGCCGCGACCGCATCGCGCATCGCATATTCGCTGCCGAGCTGGCCGCGCAGCAGATCCGTCAGCCGGTAGTGGCCTGGCGCCAGCAATTCGGCGGCGGCGAATTGCAGCACCTCCCACTCGCCATCGCTGTTCTGAACGGCGCAGGAATTGGCACCGGCCAGCACCTGGATTTCGTCGCGCGAAACCAGCGATGTCGCATCAGGAATTTCGACGTCGAGCGCATTGACGCGGTCCCAGCGCCACAACGGCCCCGAATAAAACTCCGATACGGTCTGGCCGATAACCGACGGATTGACGACAAGCTGGTCCAGCGCGTAGCCGGTACTGGCCGGCGAGCGATAGACGCAGACGCGGGCCCACGGCTCGGCGAAGGCCGCGAGCCGCGGCACGCCGGCGACGTCCGACGAGGTCAACAGCGGCAGGTCCATGAATTTCAGGACCGCGGGGCCCGGCTCGCTCGACGACGCGGATGGTCGGGACCGGACGGCGCCCTCGGCCGCGACATAGGTCGCGACATCGGTTCGCGTCAGCTGTGCCGTGCGGAACTGCTGATAGCCCAGCTGGTCGATCCGTACCTGCAAGGTCCGCCCATTGACGTTCAATGCCATCACGTCGGTCGGCTCCAGCGCGAAGGCCGATGGCGGCAATGCCAGCTGCGCGGTCTCGCGCATCACCCAGGCGTCGATCAGCAGCGTTTCGACAATGCCCTGTGCCTCGGCCGCGTCGAGTACGATCGCCGTCGTCACCTCGATGGCACGCTGGCTCGATCCGCGTTGCCGGCGCGCATAGACATCGGCGACCTGATAGTCGCTTTCGGGATCGATGAACCGCAAATGCGCCGTGCGCGGCAGGTCGGTCTCCTGCGCGCGCGTCAGCGAGTAAAGTCCGCTGATATCCTGCTGGCCCGCGGACCGGCTATCGACCAGCTGGTCGGCTGAGAAATCCGCGGCGATGGCAGCGCCGCGATGAACGAAACGGATCGCTTCGCCCGATTCCACCGCATCGAAGAAATACACAGTCATCAGCGCCGATAGCGCCGCGCGCGAACTCATGATGCGATCAAGCGTGTAGCCCCGAACGACTCCATTAAGGCCGGAGACGTCGATGGCGGCACCGAGGCCGCTGCTGATGTCGGCCACGACGTCCGCCAGCGGCGCAAGCCCGAGCCGACCGGTGAGCCAGTGGCCGCGACGCCAGTTGGCCGCGTCGCGCCACGCCAGCGAGTTGGACGGAAACTGCGGATAGGGCCGCGCGTCCCAGGTCCAGGCATACATCCTGTCGGGCGACACCATCGGCGCGCCGTACACTGCCGAAACCGGGTTGTTTCCGGCGGCCGGATTCCAATACGCCAGCATCGCTTCGAGGTAGCTGCGCTGGACCAGGTCGTCGCGCCGACCAGTGGAAAAATACGGAAGGAAGCTCTCCGACGATTTCGGGTCATAGAACACATTCGGCTGGTTGGTGCCCTTGTCGATCGCCGGGCAGCCGAATTCAGTGAACCAGATCGGTTTCGATTGCGGCGACCAGCCGGTCGGACCGGCGTTTCTGACGCCATTAGGCCGTTCGTGATGGGTGTTCGACCACCAGCTGCGAATGTCCTTGTAACGAAATACCCACGGCTCGCCATAGGCGGTATCGGTGATGGGCGTCCGGCGCTGCGCCTTCCGGTCGGCCGGGGAAGCGTAGTACCAGTCGAACAGTTCGCCGCCTTCGACATTGCGTTTCAAATAGGCTTGATCGTAGATCGAAGACGCCTCCTCGGCGTCGAGATGCAGGTGACCGGCACGCCAGTCCGAGAGCGGCAGGTAGTTGTCGATGCCGATGAAATCGATGCTGCCGCTCGACCACAGCGGATCGAGATTGAAATAGACGTCGCCACTGCCGTCATCCGGACGGAAACTGGCATATTCCGTCCAGTCCGCGGCATAGCCGACCTTGCAGCCGCCGCCGACAATCGCCTTGACGTCATCGGCCAGCGCCACCAGCTTGGCGATGGCCGGAAATGTCGAGGGTGAAGAACGCACCGAGGTCAGGCCGATCAGTTCCGAACCGATCAGCATCGCGTCGACGCCGCCCGCCGCCACCGCCAGCTTCGCCAGATGCAGCGCCATGCGGCGGTACGACCACTCGGCCGGCCCGACATAGGGAATGGTGTCGCCGTTCCAGGCGCCGAAATGCGCCGATGTAGCGGTGCCGAAGAAGGCGTTGATCTGCGTCGCCGCTGCCGCGGTCTTGTCAACCGTGCCCGCGAAACCGCGCGCGGGCGAACAGGTGATGCGGCCGCGCCAGGGAAAGGCCGGCTGGCCGATTTGCGCGGCGTGATCGCTATACGGATTCGGCAATGCATTGCCGCTCGAAATATCCATCATCACGAAGGGATGCAGCAGCACGCGAAGACCGCGCGCTTTCAGCTCGGTGATCGCCTGGACCACCGAGCGATCGGCCGGAGCGCCGCCGAGCAGCGCACCCAGCCCGTCGCTCGATACCACCTCAGCCGCGTTGCGGGATATGCCGCCAGCCTGCCACGACCACGGCGTCGTCGACTTGCTGGCGACTTCGACTTTGGGTTTGATCTGGCAGCTGCCGCAGCGCAGGTCGGTGCCCAGCCAGCCGATCGCGAGCGATACCGTTGTCATGGCCGGCGCGGCCGATTGCAACTGATCGAGCGCCAGCAGCAGATCGGCCTTGCCGGCCTTACCATGGCGGTTGAGCGCGGATGACTGCCCCAGATGGCTGGCGTAGAGCGAATCGGTGGCATAGGCGAATTCGCCCAGCGCCGGAATCATGGTGACGCCGGTCAACATGTCTTCGAGTCGCGGGCCGTCACCGCCCGGGCGCCGGATCACTTCCACGGTGATCTGCGGAATTCGGTTACCGAATTGCGCGATCGGGATCTCATCGAAGACGAGATAGGCCAGCCCGCGGAATCCAGGCACGCGGTCGGCGCCTTCGACGGCGGCTATCTTGGGGTCCGGGCCCTGTGTTTCATCGCCACGGTACAGCCGCCAGTTCAGGCCCGACATATCGAGCGGTTTGCCATCCGCCCAGATCGCACCGATGTCCACGATCGGTCCTTCGCACAGGCCGAGCGCAAAGGAGACGAAGTAGCTGTAGGTCGTGGTGGTCGTGACGGTCTCCTGCGCCGGGCTGCTACCGACGCCCTTGCCACCCCCGCCACTGCTCTCCGACGCGGACGTCGCGACCTCGCGAAAACGGGTTGCCCAGATCAATTGGGTGTCGACCCGCATGCGGCCATAGATTCGCAGGATCGGCGAGCCCTCGGATGCGATCATCACATTCAGATTGTCGAGACGCGGACCTTCGTTCCGCACCTCGGTGGTTTTTGTACCAGCCAGCGTCCGATCGATCAGGGCACCGGCGAGTGATCCGACGATGCCGCCCAGCGGGCCGCCAACAGCATAGCCGGCCAGACCGAGCCCCAACGTGGCCATCGCTACGCCTCCACCAACGGAAAGCGGAACGCATAGGCGATGCGGCGGCGCCAAGCGTCCGGCAGACTGCATTCCGCCACCGCATGGCGGTCGTAAGCGTGGATGATCGTATCCGGCCCGCTGATCACCGCGGCGTGCTTCGCCGGTCCGCGCTGTTTCATCCGGATCAGGATGACGTCACCGGCGAGGATCATTGCGATGTCAATCTCGATGAGATGGCGACGGGCGGCGTCGCGCAGCGTCTCTTCGCCGCTCTCCTCCGCCCAGTTTGGACTGTAAGCCACTGGCTTTTCCGGCTCCTCGCCATACAGGGCGCGCCAGATGCCGCGCACCAGGCCGAGACAATCGGCGCCGGCGCCTTTGGTACAAGCCTGGTGCCGGTACGGCGTCCCGATCCAGCTGCGTGCTTCAGCAATGATAGCGTCCCGCGTCATCTCAGCCATGAGTCCCGCCTCCGGTCAGCGAGTCGCCGTTCCTGGCTTCGCTTGCGGTGGGATAGGCCGACAGGATGTCGTTGCCGGTCAGGAACGGAAAACCGCGAAAATTGGCCAGATTGCCGAATTTGGCAGAACAGGCATCGGTGCTCTTGTCGCAGCCGGCGACAATTTCAAAAGCGTCGCCGACCGCAATATCCCGCGGCATGGTTTCCCACAGCGCGAGCGACGTCAGCGATCCGTCATTAAGATGAAACTTCACTTCCATGACGCCGCCGCGATTGAGGCCCGAAATCCACGTCACCCGCCCCTTTTCAAACCAGCCATTGGCGAAACCATCGAGACCGCCGGCCGCGAAGGCCGAATTGGAATCGACGGCCGTGACCAGCCCAACACCGCGAAAGGTCGGCGAGGTAAGATCGACGCCGCAGCGCGCATCGCCGAGGTCAGCGTCGCAGGAGCGCGCATAGAGCCGGCCGGTCGGCTGGTTCAGCGCATGGGACAGTCCACGCATCTCGGCCACAAATTGCGTCTTGCCGCGCGAGACTTCACCGATCGAGCCGGCAAAGATGATGTCGCGGTCATCCGGGTTGCTCCAGTCGACCAGAAACAGCGTCAGCGCCGCGTTGTCGTAAAGCCCGGCCGATAGGTCGTCGTCGTTCAGATAGTCGCTCTGCAACGCCCCGGAAATATCGGTGGTGTCGATGTTGAGCGTGTTGCTGGCATTGATGGCCGATGCCGTCATTCCCGCCAGCGCCTCAAAGCTGATGCCGTCGAAGGCCAAGTCGCGGTCATGATCGGTGAAGCCGACCGCGACGCCGTCCTGGCGCACCAGCCGCCAGCAATGCGCCAGCGTGGTGACGCCGGAGGACAGCGACGCCTGCAATCCCAAAGGAAGGCTTCTCATAGCCGCAGCTCCTTGAGTGGAATCGAGGGGATGTCGCCGATCGTGCTCTGCAGGGTCTGGTCGAGCCGGCCGTCGAAGCGAACGGGAACGTGAAACTGGCCACCCCAGCTGATGGCTGC
>JACMOT010000432.1 GCA_014377915.1 Tardiphaga sp. | reverse complement strand
TGAAATCCGCTGAAATACGCTTGCAGCAGCGTTGTTCCCAGCGCTCTTTGTTGAAAAGCTTCCTATTGCTTGAGGCTTGGCAAATCTTAGCCGCTCTTTCAGGACGTCTGCCGACAAAAAATAGAAAGCATCGCGATCATTCTCGTCACCGGCCCGAAGAATAGCGTCGCCCGTCTTGCAGATAGTTCCATCGATATTAGACTTACTTACATTCAGATCGTGTTTATAAGGATCATTCAAGCACCTTATATTGCTCGAGACAAGTTACAGTTACTCCGCCGTTTGCTTTACCGATCCGGAAGCATAATTATGATATATGGCGAGCCCCTTGTCTACCCAGACAGGAAGCGCAGTGTAAAGCGGAGTAGCAATTTCCGGAAACAGGATTAGCCACTGCCACCAGGTTATCGGTAGAGTTGATACATTTTCTGACATCGCACCCACCTGCACCGTGAGACAGATAGACAGCAAGCAGAACAACCGAAATACACAATTCAAACCATCTTCACATTCGACGAACGCAGACGGCATACGAAAGTTACCGACCGGGAGGTACGACGGTGTTATCGGTCGGAGGTCGGCAGCAGTGGCCTCTCAGTTATCATGAGCGATGAATCTCCGCCTTATGAAGATGGCGTAGATGATCGTCAGCGTCAGCGCGAAGGCGAACCATTGGAAGGCGTAAGTCGCGTGACTGTCCGGCAAATCGCCGGGTACGGGCTGCCGCGCCGGGCGCAGCGGGGCGATGGCGGTGTCGGGGATCAGCATGAAGAACGGCTTGCCCGGCGTTTTGCCATAAGGGCGCTCGATCACCGTGCCGGCGAACTCGGTGTCGACGATCAGCGGGCTGGGTGCCACGGGCCGGTCAGTCCAGCCCACGGCGACGACGATGTCGGGGCCCTTGCCGTGGACGAACGCCGGGTCGCGGCAGGCGACGAGCACGAGGAAGCCGGGCTGGCCGTCGCGACTGTCGCCGCCGCGGATGTCGTAGGGCGTGACGCGCCCGGGATGGCAGGCGACGACGGCGCGGCGGAACTGGACGCTCTGCTCGCCGACCATGGCGCGGAAAAATTCGGCAGGGCGGACGGCGGGCAGGTGGCGCGAGGCCTCGAGCTGGGCGATCAGCGCGTGCTTCCACTCGCGGCGTTCGAGCTGCCAGATGCCGAGCCCGATCATCGTGATGACCATGATCGCGGTCATCAGCGTCGGGATGATGGGGACGCGCTTCATTCGAGCGTGCCGAGCTTCGCCTCGTTCTTGTACTCGAGCGCCACCAGCATCGCCTTGGCGAAGCGCAGCATTGCCAGCGTCAGGACGAGCGTCAGCGCCGGCCAGATCAGCGCGTGAACCCACCATGGCGGTGACCGTGATAGCTCAAGCCAAATCGCACCGACGACGACGACCGTGCCGACGAGGAAGATCAGGAACGGCGCGGCTGCATCACCGACATCGAACTGGTCGAAGTCGAGACCGCACTGGCTGCAAATGTGCGCAAAGCCGATGATGCTCTTGAACAAGGTCCGCGCCCCGCACTTGGGGCACGCGCCGAGCAGTGCACCCTGGGCAAGCGGGCGCGCCAGGGGCCGGGTCACCGGCCTGCACTCATGTCGCGGATGCGACCACCGCCGTGCCAAAGTTGGAGCCCCAGACGTAGATCGAGATGAACAGGAACAGCCAGACGACATCGACGAAATGCCAGTACCAGGCAGCGGCCTCGAAGCCGAAATGCTGACGCGGCGTGAAGTCGCCCTTGTAGGTCCGCGCCAAGCAGACGATCAGGAAGATCGTGCCGACGATGACGTGGAAGCCGTGGAAGCCGGTCGCCATGAAGAAGGTCGAGCCATAGATGCTGCCCGCGAAACCGAACTCGGCGTGGTGGTACTCGAACGCCTGCACGGCGCTGAAGAACAGGCCAAGGACGATCGTCAGCCACAACCCCTTCTTGAGCCCATCGCGGTCGCCGTGGATCAGCGCGTGGTGCGCCCAGGTCACGGTGGTGCCCGACAACAGCAGGATCATCGTGTTGAGCAGTGGGAAGACGAACGGATCGAGAACCTCGACGCCCTTGGGCGGCCAGACGCCACCGATCACCTCGGCGGTGCTCGGGTACAGCGAGGCACTGAAATAGGCCCAGAACCAGGCGACGAAGAACATCACCTCGGACGCGATGAACAGGATCATCCCGTAGCGGTGGTGCAGCTGGACGACGGCCGTGTGATCGCCGGTGTTGGCCTCGTGGATGACGTTGGCCCACCAGCTGTAGAAGGTGAACAGCACCGCGAGCGTGCCGATGCCGAACACCCAGGGTCCCCAGGTCGCCTTGTGCATCCAGCCGATGGCGCCGCTCGCCATGACCAGCGACGCAAACGCGCCGACCAGCGGCCACGGCGACGGATCGACGATATGAAATGAGTGGGTTTTGGCGCTCGCCATCGTGTTAGCCCTTATTCCTGTCCGCGCTGTCTAGCTGGGACCGGTTGCGCTCGTCCACAGGGAAGAATGTGTAGCTGAGGGTGATCTCGTCAATGCGGCTCGCCTGCGGATCCTTGAGGATCGCCGGATCGATAAAATAGGTCACCGGCATGTCGACGCTCTCGCCTGCCTTGAGCGTCTGCTCGTTGAAGCAGAAGCACTGGATCTTCTTGAAATACTTGCCCGCGAGATCAGGCGAGACATTGTAGGTGGCGCGTCCCGTGACCGCTGCGGCGCTCATGTTTGTGGCCTTGTAAAACGCCATGCGGCGCTCGCCGATCTTGATCGTCGTCTCGTTCGCCTCGGGCTTGAACTGCCACGGCATGCCCGGCGAAATGTTGCCGTCGAAGCGCACCTTGATCGTCCGACCGGCAAGCGAGCGCAGTTCGATGCTGCCGGGCAATGCCCCCGCCTCGGCGCGCTGGGTCGTGCCGGCGAACCCGGTCGCCTGGCAGAATGCGCGGTAGATCGGCACTGCGGCAAACGCCAGCGCGACCATGCCGGCGGCGATCGCGGCGGTCCCGGTCGCGGTGCGACGCTTGGCCTGGGCGAGGGTCGCCGCCATCTCAGACCATCCGGACGATAGTGATGCCGAAGAACAGCAACGCCAGCAGCGTCAGGACGCTGCCCAGCACGATGTTGCGTGCGCGCCGCTTGGCTTTGAACACGGTCATTTGTTCAGGTGTCATGTAAGCAGCCATTTGTCGGCAACGAGCGCCGCGAAGATCAGGAACAGATAGATCAGCGAGTAACGGAACAGCTTCTTCTCGGCCAGCATATCGGAAGTGACCGTTACCGTGCTGCGGGACACCATCACGGCATTGAAGACGAACAGCGCACCCAGCCCCGATGCGGCGGCACCATAGACCCAGCCGGTCAGGCCGAAGCCCCAGGGCAGCAGGCTGACGGGCACCAGCACGAGCGAATACAGCAGGATCTGGCGGCGCGTCGCGGCGGGGCCGTCGGTAACCGGCAGCATCGGCACGCCGGCCTTGGCGTAGTCGGCCTCCATGAACAGCGCCAGCGCCCAGAAGTGCGGCGGCGTCCACAGGAAGATGATGGCGAACAACAGGATCGGCAGCGCGGTCACGTCGTGGGTCACTGCAGCCCAGCCGATCAGCGGCGGAAACGCACCGGCAGCACCGCCGATTACGATGTTCTGCGGTGTCCGGCGCTTCAGCCAGACGGTGTAGACAATGACATAGAACAGGATCGAAACGGCCAGCCAGAAGGCCGCCACCCAGTTGGTGGCAAGCCCCATGATCGCCACCGAGCCGACGCCGAGCGCAACGGCGAACGACAACGCCTCGAACGGCTCCATCTTGCCGGCCGGCAGCGGGCGATTGGCGGTGCGTTTCATCAACGCATCGATATCGGCTTCATACCATTGGTTGTGCGCCCCGGCGGCGCCCGCCGCAACGGCAATGCACAGGATCGCGACAAAGCCGATGAACGAGTGGATTTCACCCGGCGCCACCAGCATCGCGCAGGCTGCGGTGAAAACAACAAGCGTCATCACCCGCGGCTTGAGCAACGCGAAATAGTCGCGCCATCCGGCAAAGGCCGTTTGCGGCGCCGTAGCGAGCGGTCGGTTCATTCCGGTTTTCCCAACCCCTCCCGTGCATGGGGAGGGGTTTCACATCAGCGTCAGGTGCCGAGCAGGTGATGCCCGTCCCGTCCGAGCAGGCGGACGGGCAGCCTATTTGATGACAGGCAGCGTTTCGAACTGGTGGAACGGCGGCGGCGACGACAGGGTCCATTCCAGTGTCGTTGCGCCTTCGCCCCAATAATTGCCAGCGGCGCGCTTCTTGCTCGAAAAGCTGACGATCAGGTTGACGAAGAAGATCAGCATGCCGACCGCCATGATCGCATAACCATAGCTGGCCATCTTGTTATAGAAGGTGAATTCGCTTGGATAATCAGGGACACGACGGGGCATGCCCTGCTGGCCGAGGAAGTGCATCGGGAAGAACATGACGTTCACGCCGATGAAGAACACCCAGAAGTGCAGTTTGCCCAGGAACTCGTTGTAAGGCTTGCCGGTCATTTTGCCGAACCAATAGTAGAAGCCGGCAAAGATCGCGAAAACCGCACCGAGTGAAAGCACATAGTGGAAATGCGCAACGACATAATAGGTATTGTGGAAATAGGTATCGAGTCCGGCGTTCGACAGCATGACACCGGTGACACCGCCAACGGTGAACATGAAGATGAACCCGATCGCCCACAGCATGGGCGTTTCAAAGCTTATCGATCCGCCCCACATCGTCGCGATCCACGAGAATATCTTGATGCCGGTCGGCACCGCGATGATCATCGTCGCTGCGGTGAAGTACATCTTGGTGTTCACATCAAGGCCCGAGGTGAACATGTGGTGGGCCCAGACGAGGAAGCCGATGAAGCCGATCGCGACCATGGCATAGGCCATGCCGAGATAGCCAAAAACCGGCTTTTTCCAGAAGGTCGAGATGATCTGCGAGACCATGCCAAATCCTGGCAGGATGAGAATATAGACCTCGGGGTGACCAAAGAACCAGAACAAATGCTGGTAAAGCAGCGGGTCGCCGCCGCCATCGGCGGTGAAGAAGTGCGTGCCGAAGTTGCGGTCGGTCAACAACATCGTGATGGCACCAGCCAGCACCGGCAGCGACAGGAGCAGCAGGAATGCAGTGACGAGCACCGACCACACAAACAGTGGCATCTTGTGCAACGTCATCCCGGGCGCGCGCATGTTGAGAATCGTGGTGATGAAGTTGATCG
>JACMOT010000431.1 GCA_014377915.1 Tardiphaga sp. | reverse complement strand
CTCAACGGCACGCTCAACCGCGTGATGATCGTCGAACTCGGCGTTTCCGCGCTGCTGGTCTCGCTGATGGTCTCGATCCCGCTGGTGTTCGCGCCGTTCCGCGTGCTGATCGGCTTCAAATCGGACAATCACCGATCGGTGCTCGGCTGGCGCCGGGTGCCCTATATCTGGATGGGCTCGCTGCTGCAGTTTGGCGGTTTTGCGATACTTCCCTTCGCACTGCTGGTGCTGTCCGGCACCGGCGAATATCCGGCGATGTACGGTCAGTTCGGCGCGGCGCTGGCTTTTTTGATGGTCGGCGCCGGGATGCATACGACGCAGACCGCGGGGCTGGCGCTGGCCACCGATCTTGCGCCGGAACAGGCGCGGCCGCGCGTCGTGGCCTTCCTCTATGTGATGCTGCTGGTCGGGATGGCCGGCAGCGCGCTGATCTTCAGCGAATTGCTGCGCAACTTCAGCGAGATAAAACTGATTCAGGTGATCCAGGGTGTCGCGGTGACGCAGATGGGTCTCAACATCGTGGCGTTGTGGAAGCAGGAGGCACGCAATCCGGCGCTGACCTCGGCTGAACGGCAGCGGCCGGAGTTTCACCAGTCATGGGCCAAGTTCCGTAACTCCGGCGGCTCGGTGCGCGTACTGCTGGCGCTGGCGCTGGGCACCTCGGCGTTCTCGATGCAGGATATCCTGCTCGAGCCCTATGGCGCGGAGATCTTGAAGCTCACCGTTGGCCAGACCACCGCGCTCACCGCTTTCTTTGCTGTCGGCACGCTGTGCGGCTTCGGTCTTGCCGCGCGGACGTTGGGGCGCGATGCCGATCCGTACCGTATTGCCGGCTTCGGCGCGGTGGCCGGCGTGTTCGCCTTTGCCGCGGTGATATTTTCCGCGCCGCTGAACTCGGTGCTGCTGTTCCGGATCGGCACCGCGCTGATCGGGTTTGGTGGCGGGCTGTTCGCGGCTGGCACGCTGACCGCGGCGATGGGACTGGCGCGCGATGGCGAGAGCGGGCTGGCGCTTGGCACCTGGGGCGCGGTGCAGGCCACCGCGGCGGGCGGCGGCATCGCACTCGGTGGCGGCATCCGCGACGGCGTCACGTCGCTGGCATCCTCCGGCATGCTGGGTCGTGCGCTAACCGGCCCGTCGGTCGGCTACAGCGTCGTCTACCATTTCGAAATCGCGCTGCTGTTCGCCACGCTGGTGGCGATCGGGCCGCTGGTGCGCGCGGCGCGACCGGAGGTTTCACAATCTTCATCTCCCCACAAATTCGGCCTCGCCGAATTTCCAGGCTAGCCAACAAAGGAGCCGTCCCATGCAAGGCGATGCTTATTTGGACGTAGCACAGGTCACGCTCTACGTTTTCTGGATCTTCTTCGCGTGCCTGATCTTCTATCTGCGCCGCGAGGACAAGCGCGAAGGCTATCCGCTGGAATCCAACACCGGCGGCTGCGGCGTCGCGCATGGCTTTCCGCGTATGCCGGACCCGAAGCGCTATCCGCTGCGCACCGGCCATGTCGCGACCTTGCCGAACCACGGCAACGACCGCACCAACGTCGCGGTGGCGCCCATCGCGCGTTGGCCGGGCGCACCCTATGCGCCGACCGGCAATCCGTTGCTCGACGGCGTCGGGCCGGGCTCCTGGGCTGATCGCGAGGATGTTCCCGAATTGAGCATGGAGAACATTCCTGCCATCGTACCGCTGCGGCTGACGCCGGAGACTACACTGGAAGCGCGCGATCCGGACCCACGCGGCATGAAGGTGATCGGCTGCGATCGCGACATCGGCGGCGTGGTGGTGGACGTCTGGGTCGACCGCGCGGAGGCGCTGGTGCGCTATCTGGAGGTGGAGGTCGAAGTGCCGCCTGGCAGGGCGGCGGGACCGATTATCGTTGGAGAAGACGGCGTTGGCGTCGCCTCGTCGTCAAAACGCGTGCTGCTGCCGCTGCCCTTCGCCTTGATCGACCAACCGCGCGGGCGCGTCAGCGTCCACGCCATTCGCGGTCGGCAGTTCGCCGACGCGCCCGTGCTCGCACATCCGGATCAGGTCACCAAGCGGGAGGAAGATCGTATCGCCGGTTACTATGGGGGCGGTCTGCTCTACGCCACGCCCGCGCGACAGGAGCCGCTGCTATGAAACATGATATCAGCCAATTCAAACTGCCGGTAGCGCTACCGGAAGGCGAACGCCTGATCTGGCAAGGCAAGCCCGGTGCCAAGGGACTGGCGTGGCGCGCCTTCCACGTCCGCGAGCTGCCTTTGTATTTTGGCGCCTTCCTGGCGTGGCGGCTGTGGTCGCTGCATGCCGGCGGTGCGGCGATCGCGGACTATGCCTGGGCGACGCTGGCGACATTGGGACCCGCGCTGAGCAGCGCGCCCGTGCTGACCGGGCTGGCCTGGCTGTTTGCCCGCGCCGCCACCTATACCATCACCAGCAGGCGTGTGCTGCTGCAGTTCGGCGTCGCGCTGCCGATGACCATGAATATTCCGCTCGGCAAGATCGAGAGCGCGGCCTTGAAAACCTATTCCGATGGCTCCGGCGAGATTCCGCTGAAGCTGGTGGGCGAGCGTGTCTCGCTTCTGCTGCTGTGGCCGCATGTGCGGCCATGGAAACTGATCGAATCGCAGCCGATGCTGCGCGCGGTGCCAGATGCGGCAATAGTCGCCGCGCGATTGAACGAAGCGCTGACCGGGCAGCCGGGGCCACAGATCATGGCGGTTTCGCCGGTTCGCAGCGCTGTGCCGGAAGATCTGTCCAGCGCCGCCGGCGCCGCGGCATGAAGGTGACGTCATGAGCCAGACTGTTCAGGAGCCCTTGATTCCCAGAGGCGGTTTGTTCGCCGCCGCGGCGCTGGTGCTGTTCGCGCTGGCCGCGGTCGCTACCGCGCGCCTGACCGGGACGGGCGGCGTGCACATGACATTGCCGGCCGCGGTCGAAAGTCGCGACCTCAATTTTGCCGACGGCCAAAGCGGCGCGGTACTGGTCTATGATCACCGCGATGGCCAGTTGGTGGAGAACCTGGCGCCGGGCAGCAACGGCTTTGTGCGCGTGGTGCTGCGCGGACTGGCGCGTGAGCGCAAGCTCGGCGACATCGGCCCGCGGCCGCCGTTCCGGCTGACGCGCTACGCCAACGGGCAACTGACATTGACCGATACTTCATCCGGCAAGCAGATCGACCTCGCCGCCTTTGGCTCGGCCAATGTCGGCGCCTTTGCGCGGCTCATGATCGCGGGAGCGCGATCATGACCGGGCTGTGGAAAGCGCGAACGCAAGTCGAGGTGCCCTGCACCGTGGAGATCGAGCAGACCTCCGAGATGTTGCACGCGCATGTCATTCTCGACGGCGATGTGAAGATCGCGCCAGGCGACGAGGTGTGGGTGCATGACGCGCCGACCGGAGTGCCGTTCGGCGAGCGGCTGGTGGTGCGGCGAACCGCGACAATTATGCGCGGCAACGCCCTCGACCGGCTGCGTGCGAAAATCGGAGGCTACCTCGAATTGACCGAACTTTACGAAGTCAGTTTTTCGGACGGGAGGGCATCATGATTATCATGGAAGGTGGCAGCCAGGGCCAAACTAAATTCGTCGCGCGTCCGATCCGGGGCAGCGCGGAAAGCACGGAGCAGGCGCGGCAGGACACTATCCTCAGTCCGCGGTTTTACACGACCGATTATGAAGCGATGGATCGCCTCGACGTCAGCCTGGTTCGCTCCGAATGGAACGCCGTGATGGCCGAATTGCGCGCCGATCACAACAAGGCGCATTTCATCAAGACGGACGAGTTCAAGAATGATCTCGACAGCCTGCCACCCGAGCTGCGCCGTGAATTCAAGGATTTCCTGGTCAGCTCGCTGACCGCGGAATTTTCCGGCTGCGTGCTCTATGCGGAAATCAAGAAACGCATCAACAACAGCGAAATCCAGGAATTATTTGCTTTCATGAGCCGCGACGAATCCCGCCACGCCGGTTTCATCAACGAGATTCTCAAGGATCACGGCATCGGCGTCGACCTCAGCTTTCTTACCAAGGTCAAGAAGTACACCTATTTCAAGCCGAAATTCATCTTCTATGCGACCTACCTGTCAGAGAAGATCGGCTATGCCCGCTACATCACCATCTTCCGCCAGATGGAACGCCATCCTGATCGGCAGTTTCATCCGATCTTCAACTGGTTCGAGCTGTGGTGTAACGACGAGTTCCGCCATGGCGAGGCATTTGCGCTGCTGATGCGCTCCGACCCCAAGCTGCTGCGCGGCTTTAACAAGCTCTGGATCAAATTCTTCCTGCTCGCGGTCTACGCCACCATGTATGTGCGCGATCACATGCGACCGGCATTCCACGAGGCGCTCGGCATGGATCCGACCGATTACGACATGCGGGTGTTCCGCATCACCTCGGAAATCTCCAAGCAGGTGTTTCCGCTGGTGCTGGACATCGACGACCCGCGCTTCCTCGCCGGCCTCGAGCGGCTGCGTGTGATCTCTGAAAAAATCGCCGATGCCAAGGCGCGAGTCGGCGTTGTGCCCAAGCTCAAACGCCTCGGTCTGACCGTGGCAGCGGCGCTCGCCTTCGCCCGGCTGTATCTGCTGCCGGCGAAAGCGAATGTGCTGCCGCGGCGGATCTCGCTGCAGCCGGCGTGGTGAGGAACGCGGCGTGGCCTCCTATCTGACCCCGCCCGTCTTCGCAGCCTTCGTCTGGTGGTTCAGCACCGGCGCCGTGCTGCTGCTGCTGGGACGCGCGGGGCGGGGCCATGCGCTCAGGATCATCTGCGTGGCGGGTCTGTTGCTGGCCGGACTGTACGCCGTCTCGGTGTCGACAAATGGGGACAGTGTGAGCGGCGCCTATCTGGCCTTCACCGGCACTATCCTGCTGTGGGCAGCGCAAGAGATTGCATTTCTGGCAGGCTGGGTGACCGGGCCGCGGCCCGAGCCATGTCCGCCGGAGGCGAGCGGCATCGCGCGCCTCGGTTTCGCGCTGCGGGCGATCCTGTATCACGAGGCGGCGTTGCTCGCCTGTGGAGCGGCGATCGCGATGCTGACATGGCAGGGCGCCAACCAGGTCGCGCTGTCGACTTTTGTCGCGCTGTGGGTGCTCAGGCAGAGCGCCAAGATCAATTTGTTCCTCGGCGTCCCCGTCACCAACGACGCGCTGTTGCCGGAGCCGGTACGGTTTCTCAAAACCTACTTCGCGAAAAAGCCGGTTAGCGCGTTCTTCCCGCTGTCGGTGACGCTGGCCACGGCGGCGCTGGTGATCATGCTGCAGCGCCTCGTCGAGAGTGCGGCGTCGCCGTTCGAGATTGCCGGGCTATCATTGGTATCGACGCTGTTTGCGCTCGGGATCATCGAGCACTGGTTCATGCTGCTGCCGCTGCCTGCCATCACCCTGTGGGGATGGGGCATGCGTCCGCTGCCCACGGAGGACGGCACGATGCCACATGGTCCAGATCTCAAGAGCAACAATGCGCCAGCACAGCCGATGGTAGTCGTCAAAGCAGGCGGCGACATCTTGAAGCCCCGTCCGAACGCGCGGCAACGACTGGAAGATGAATTTCGCCAGCGCTTCCTGGAGCAGCATCCACGCAGCGAAGGGGCGACATCCCTGAGCATCAGCCCCGAGCCGGCGGCATCCATCCACGGGAGGAGTTCATGAACTATGAAGCCTATTTCCGCCGCCAGCTTGATGTCCTGCACCGCGAAGGTCGCTATCGGATTTTCGCCGATCTGGAGCGCAGGGCGGGCGCCTTTCCGCGCGCCACGCATCACCATCCGTCGGGAATGGACGATGTGACGGTGTGGTGCTCCAACGATTATCTCGGCATGGGGCAGCACCCAGCGGTCCTGGCGGCGATGCACGAGGCGCTCGACAGTTGCGGCGCCGGCGCTGGCGGCACCCGCAACATCGCAGGCACCAACCATTATCACGTGTTGCTGGAGCAGGAACTCGCCGACCTGCACGGCAAGGACGCCGCGCTGCTGTTCACCTCCGGCTACGTCTCCAACATGGCGTCGCTGAGCACGCTGGCATCAAGAATGCCCGGCTGTACAATTCTGTCGGATGAGCTCAACCACGCCTCGATGATCGAGGGCATCCGACATTCGCGCTCCGAAACCCGGATTTTCGCGCACAACGACCCGCGCGACCTCGAACGCAAATTGTCGGACCTCGATCCGCAGGCGCCAAAATTGGTGGCGTTCGAGTCGGTGTACTCGATGGATGGCGATATCGCGCCGATTGCCGAACTGTGCGACGTCGCCGATGCCAACAATGCGATGACCTATCTCGACGAAGTCCACGCCGTTGGTCTGTACGGCCCGCGCGGCGGCGGCATTGCCGACCGCGAAGGTCTTAGCCACCGCCTCACGGTGATCGAGGGCACGCTGGCAAAAGCCTTTGGCGTGATCGGCGGCTATGTCGCCGCATCCGCCACGATTTGCGATTTCATCCGCAGCTTTGCCTCCGGCTTCATTTTTACAACCTCGCTGCCTCCCGCTGTGGCGGCGGGGGCACTCACCAGCATCCGCCATCTCAAGTCCAGTTCACAGGAGCGCGCGAGGCATCAGGATCGCGTCGCGCGGTTGCGGTCCCGCCTCGATCAGGCTGGCGTCGCGCATCTCGATAATCCCAGTCACATCGTGCCGGTGATGGTATGCGATCCAGTGCTTTGCAAGCAGATCAGCGATCTGCTGATCGACCGTTACGGCATCTATGTGCAGCCGATCAACTATCCCACCGTGCCGCGTGGCACCGAGCGGCTTCGTATCACCCCGTCGCCACACCACACCGACGCCGATATCGAGCATCTGGTGCGGGCCTTGGCGGAGATCTGGGCGGAGGTCGGGCTGGCCAAGGCGGCGTGAGCAATATCTGTCGGTCGTCCTTGCGAGGTCAGGGAAATCCAATTGGCTTTCCCAGACCTCGCAAGGACGGGGAAATATTTGAGTTTACCCGTTTTATTTCGACGGGCGTGTCAGTCGCAGCCGGCGGTGGGTGCGCGGCAGGAACTGGGCGCCCTGTTCGCCCAGAAACTGCTGCATGGCCCGCGCTGGCGGCAGCAGCACCTTGTCGCGGCGCGAGACCACGAACCATTGCCGTACAATCGGCAGCCCGATGACGTCGAGCATCACCAGCCGGCGCTCGTCGAGCTCGGTTGCCACGGTGTGCGCCGAGATGAAGGCGATGCCGAGCCCGGCGATCACCGCCTGCTTGATGGTCTCGTTGCTGCTCATCTCCATGCCGATCGTTGGTCGGATAGTCGCGGATTCGAATAATCGCTCCATCAGCCCACGAGTGCCCGAGCCTGCCTCGCGCGTCAAAAACGTTTCCTGCGCCAGCTCGCTCAACGCCATGCGGGGCTTCCGCGCCAGCCGATGTCCCGTTGGCGCGATGATGACATGGGGGTGGTCGCCGATCAGGCGGACGTCCATCTCGACGTCGATGGGCGGCCGTCCCATGATGGCGAAGTCGAGACCGTAGCCGAGCAGGGCGGCGCCGATCTCTTGGCGGTTGCCGATTGTCAGCCGGACCTCGACCTTCGGATGCAAGCGGGAAAATCCGGCGATCGCGAACGGCACGAAGTATTTCGCGGTCGATACAGCGCCGATCGAGATCCGCCCCGCCGTCTTGCCGGCCATCATTTCCAGCGACGTCGCGCATGCCGCCATCGCCGCCTCGATGCGTTCTATCAGCGCCAGCACTTCGCGCCCGGCGTCGGTCAGGAGCATGCCGTCGCCGGTGCGCTGGATCAGCGGCAGGCCGGCCAGCGCCTGCAGGTTGCGCAATTGCAGCGTGACGGCCGGCTGGGTCAGATGCAGCTTGCCGGCCGCGGCGGTGATGCTGCCGCTGGCCTGCAGGGCCGCCAGCGCCCGCAACTGCCGGATCGAGACGTCGCGAAAGCGCTTTGACATATAGGGAAAACTTTCTTCATAGCCAATATAATGAAATTCTCCTTATTTACCGGCGGCCGTCAATATCTGTGGGCAACAGGAGCGGTCGCCCTCGGGCGGGTCAATGCCACAACGCCTCGTGTCAGAAGGGGCAGAGCATTTCCTGGGAGACGATCATGACCGACGACCTGACGCTGTTTGCGCATACCAATACCTTCGCGGGGCAGGATCCCGTGCGGCTGGCCGCGGCCGCGGCGGTCGACGCCTTCGCGGCGGCCTCGATCGAGATTTCCGAGCTGATCGGCCGCGGCGCGCTGGCCGGGATTACCGGCGGGGCGCAGGGCGGCGAAAACGCTGATGGCGACGTGCAGAAAGACCTCGACGTCCGTGCCGACCAGATCATCCGCGTGGCGCTGAAATCCGTGCCCTACGCGGCGCTGGCTTCCGAGGAAGCCGAGACCTATGAGGTCGGCGATGAATCGGCGCCGATCTCGATTGCCTATGATCCGCTCGACGGCTCGTCGAACATCGAGACCAACATGACGGTGGGCACGATCTTTTCGATCATGCCATCGACCGCGGGCGAAACACCTTTCAACGGCAAAGGCAGTGCCCAGATCGCCGCCGGCTTCGTGGTCTACGGCCCGCAGACATCTTTGGTGCTGACGCTCGGCAATGGCGTCGACATTTTTACGCTCGACCGAGCGGAGAAGACCTATCGGATGATCCGGCAGCGCGTGCAGATTCCGGTGGAGACCGCCGAATATGCCATCAACGCCTCAAACTACCGCCACTGGGAGCAGCCGGTGCGGGATTTCGTCGATCAATGTCTCGCTGGCGAGGAAGGCCCGCGCAGCAAGAACTTCAACATGCGATGGATCGCCTCTTTGGTGGCGGAGGCCTATCGCATCCTGATCCGTGGCGGCGTGTTCTTGTATCCGTCCGATGCGCGGAAGGGGTACGCCGACGGCCGGCTGCGGCTGCTCTATGAAGCCCATCCGATGGCGTTCATCCTCGAGCAGGCCGGTGGCGGCGCCATCAACGGCCGCGAGCGCATCCTCGATCTGGCGCCGACCTCCATTCACCAGCGCGTACCGTTGATCATGGGGTCGATCGACAAGGTGCGGCGCATCGAGCTTTTCCACCTTGATCCCGCCGCTGCGAGCAAGGCCGATCCGTTGTTCGCGCGGCGGGGACTTTTCCGTGTCTAGAGGGCGTTGATGTCGCGAAGGCACCGATCATCTTGATCACCGGCTCGTCGGGCGCGGGCACCACCGGCTGGACGGCGTCGACCACAGCCATGCCGGCACCGTGGTCGGCAAGCTGGAGGGAGATCCCGCCACCATGCGCGGCTACTACGACATCTGCGGCGAGGACCACAACCCGATGCGGCTCGAGCACGGCGTGTTCTTCGAGCAGGACTGGGCCAGCCTCAACAAGCTGATGCCGGTGGCGTCCGGCGGCATCCATGCCGGGTAGATGCACTAGTTGCTCGATCATCTCGGCGAGGACGTCGTGCTGCAGTTCGGCGGTGGCACCATCGGCCATCCGCGGGGCATCCAGGCCGGCGCCACCGCCAACCGCGGGGCACGCCGCCGTCGATCGGCCGGAGGGCCAGCGCTACGGTGGATCATGAGCGCGCTGGCATCCGCCGAAACCAATGAGGCGCCGGTCGAACGCATCGACCTGCGCCGCGAATTCAACGACGGCGGGATCGGCGGAATTCTCGATCAGCTCAATCGCGAGTGGGTCGGGCTGAAGCCGGTGAAGACGCGGATCCACACCGCGCCGAAGACGAAAAAATATTGAAGAAGGCGATGGGGGCGTGCTGTTCATCGAGTAGGCCTATTACCGGCACCGGCCGGACAACGAGCGCGACTACGGCCAGGAGGCGATCGAGATCCTGCCGCAGGTAATGGAAAGCCAGCGCGAGGATCTGCCGGTGATCCTGGCCGGCTACGGCGACCGCATGGACAAGTTCTTCGCCAGCAATCCCGGCTTCCGCTCGCGGATCGCGCATCACATCGACTTCCCGGATTACTCCGACGAGGATCTGTTCTCGATCGCCGAGCTCTTGCCGCGGGATATGGACTACAAGTTCACGCCGGAATCCTCCGACGCCTTCGTGCGCTACATCGCCTTGCGCAAGACGCAGCCGCTGTTCTCCAACGCACGCTCGATCCGCAATGCGCTGGACCGTATCCGCCTGCGCCAGGCCAACCGGCTGGTCGCCGATCTCGACCGCGTGCTCACCGCCGATGGTATCATGTCGATCGAGCCGTCCGACGTGTTGGCAAGCCGCGTGTTTGGAGCCCTTCAAAACCGACGGTGCTTGAGGCCTTCTAAGGCAGGCGGATGGAAAGGCGTTGAGTGACGTTGGCACAGGTCGTAGAAATTCGCGGGGTCGCAAAGGATAAGCCACATGCTTGCGCAACAGATCAATGTCTCGGATATCATCGATGAAAGTACGGCGCGGAGCTATCTTCACCAGACGATCATGGCGACGTTCTGCCGGGTGCTGGCTTCTTCGCGCCTGCCGCCCGGCGTGGTGATGCGCCTGTTGGCCAGCGCGCTCGGCGCGACCTATCGCGAAGTCGCCGCCGCCCATCAGGATGGGGGGTGTCCGTGTGGCTGGTGCCCGCTGCCGGTCATCGATATCGAGACGCTGTGCGGCTGTCTGGTCGAGGCCGCGACCATTCACCGGGCGGGCGATCTGTCGGGAATGGTCGCGGCCGGCCGCGCCTGAGCGCGCCGCCCGCGTTAAATTTCGGCAAACAGCATATTTTATCGCCTTGCTTATATTGCGTCGCACCCTAAATTGGACGGGTCCGATCAGATGATGCGGGAGAGATCGGTGTGGGCTTCGCCAGTGCCGGCGCCGAAGGAGCAACCCCCCGGGAAACTCTCAGGCACCAGGGACCGCATTATTGGACAATCTGGAGAGAGGCGCTTCGAGCGTCCACCGAAGGGGAAGTCTGCGGCTCCGGCTGCGGATAAGCTCTCAGGTACCGTGACAGATGGGGATCGCCGGCCGGGATAATACCGGGCCACGTCCTGTCTCGAACGAAAGCTGCCTTAATGTCCCATATTGCCGTGATCGGCGCCGGTATCACCGGCGCGACGACCGCCTATGCCTTGGTTGAAAAAGGTCACACCGTCACCGTGTTCGACCGTCATCGCTATGCTGCGATGGAAACCTCTTATGCCAATGGCGGGCAGTTGTCCGCCAGCAATGCCGAAGTCTGGAACCATTGGTCGACCGTGCTGAAAGGAATCGGCTGGCTGTTTCGCCGCGATGCGCCGTTGTCGCTGAATCTCACGCCGAGCTGGCACAAATATTCCTGGCTGGCCGAATTCGTCGCCAACATCCCGAACTACCGCGCCAACACCATTGCCACCACGCGGTTGGCGATCGAGGCGCGCCAGCATCTGCTCGGCATGGCCGAAAAGGCCGGCATCGACTTCGATGCCGAGACGCGCGGCATCCTGCACATCTATCACGACGCCAAGGGTCTCGAGGTTGCAACCAAAGCCAACGCGCTGCTGGAAGAGGGCGGTCTGACCCGCCAGATGGTGTCGCCCGACGAGATCCGCAGCCTGGAGCCGGCGCTGAAGGGCCGCTATGCCGGCGGTTTCTTCACGCCGTCCGATTTCACCGGCGACATCCACAAATTCACGCGCGGTCTGATGGCCTATTGCCAGCGTCGCGGCGTGACCTTTGTGCATGATGCCGATGTCTCGACACTGGCAGCCTCAAGCGAGGCCGTCGATATCGGTTGGACCGATCTGGCGGATGCGCGGCGACGCGCCGAGAACGCCCGTTTCGATGGTGTGGTGATCTGTGCCGGCATTGCCAGCCGCAAGCTCGCCGCGATGCTCGGCGATCGCGTCAACATCTATCCGGTCAAGGGCTATTCGATCACCGTCGAACTCAACGACGAGGACAATCAGCGCGCGGCGCCGTGGGTCAGCCTGCTCGATGACAAGGCGAAAATCGTGACCAGCCGGCTTGGCGTCAACCGCTTTCGAGTCGCGGGCACCGCCGAATTCAACGGCGCCAACCGTGACATCCGCGCCGATCGCGTTCAGCCGTTGATCGACTGGACCCGAAAACTGTTTCCGGGAATCGACACCAGCCGCGTAGTTCCGTGGGCCGGGCTGCGACCGATGTTGCCGGACATGATGCCGCGCGTCGGTCCGGGCCGGAAGCCGCGCGTGTTCTACAACACCGGCCATGGCCATCTCGGCTGGACGCTGTCGGCGGCGACGGCGAAGATCGTGGCCGATCAGGTCACGCTCGGCGTGCCGGCGCAGACCGCCCGGGCGGTAACAGCGGACATGCGCACCGCCGCGGTAAATGCGTAACCGGATGGTGTGGCGGACGGCGTGGTAAATCCTTTAAGCATGAAGTAACTTGGCCCGATCCTTGAATGGCGAGCTTGTCGCCATCGGTGCAAAGTGACCTCATGACCTCGACCGCCAGCCTTGAAAAAGTAGCTCACAGTCACCCCGTCTGGCGCGAGGTGGCGCGGGCGCTCGCGGATATCGGCGCGAAGCGCTGCTTCGGCCTGGTCGGCGGGGCCAATTTCAAGGTCACGCTGGCGCTGACCGAACTCGGCGTCGATTTCATCGCGGCGCGCCATGAGGGCGGCGCGGTGTCGATGGCCGATGTCGCTGCGCGGCTGTCGCGCCATCTGACGATTGTCAGCGTCACCGCGGGGCCCGGCCTCACCAACGCCATCACCGGCATCGGCGAATGCGCCAAGAGCGATACGCCGCTGCTGGTGCTGGCCGGCGACGTGGTGCTCGGCGACATCCATTCGGCTTTCGCCTTCAATCAGGCCGAACTGGTGCGTGCCGTCGGTGGCGTGTGGCGGCAAATCGCTGATCCGCACACCGCCTATACGGACACTTGGCGCGCGGCCTCAGAGGCGCTGCGCGAGCGCAAGCCGGTGGTACTCAGCCTGCCGGTGGATGTGCAGGAAAAAACCGTTTCGGCCACGTTGGGAAAAAAACACCCTCCGATCAACCCGAGGCTGCCGCTCAACGCGGCGAAGCTCGATGAATTGGTGGCGACGATCAAGTCTTCGAACCGGCCACTGATTCTCGCCGGTCACGGCGCCGTGGTGGCTGACGCCGAGCCGCAACTGATCGCGCTGGCGGATCGACTTGGCGCGCTGCTGGCAACCTCGGTGCAGGCGCACGGCATGTTCGCCGGCCATCCCTGGACGCTCGGCATCGCCGGCGGCTTCTCCTCGCCTGCCGCGGCCGAGCTGATCGCGCAGAGCGACATGATTCTGGCCTTCGGCATGTCGCTGAACATGTGGACCACCAAGAAGGGCAAACTGATTTCGCAATATGCTCAGCTGGTGCAGATCGACGTCGAGAAGGGGCGCATCGGCGTGCATCGTCCGGTCGATCTCGAACTCGAGGGCGATGCCGCTGTGGTGGCGGGTGCCGTGCTGCGTGCGCTGGAGAGCGCCGGGCCGGTCGTTGCCGGCTGGCGCTCGCCCGATGTCGCGGATGTCATCAACGCCAAAAGCAACCGCAATCTGTCTTACGACGACACCAGCGACGACGAGCACATCGATCCGCGTAGCTTGAGCAAGGCGGTTAACGACATTCTGCCGAAGGACCGTACCATCGTTGTCGATGGCGGACATTTTGTCGGCTGGGTCGCGCGCTATCTGTCGGTACCGGATGTGCGCGGCTGGTGCATTCCGATCGCGTTCCAGTCGATCGGGTTGGGCCTGGCCGGCGCGATTGGTGCCGCGGTGACACAGCCGGAGCGGCTGACCGTGCTGGCGGTCGGCGATGGCGGCTTCCTGATGGCGATCGCCGAGCTGGAAACCGCGGTGCGATTGAAAACGCGACTCTGTATCTTCATCTATAATGATAGCGCCTACAGCGCCGAGGTGCATCATTTTGTGCCTGAGGGCTATTCGGCGGCGATGGCGCAATTTCCCGTGACCGATTTCGCCGCCATCGCACGGGGCTACGGCGCCGATGGCGTCGTGGTGCGAACCCTCGCCGATCTCGCGCAACTGCGGCGCTGGGTCGACGACGGCGCGAATGGCGTCTTCATTATCGACGGCCGCATCAATCCCACGCTGATCGCCGACTGGTACCGCGAGATCTTTGGCGCGGCGAATCTGTAGGTTCGAAAGAGCGCTTTTTATAGCTGTCATTGCGGGAGATCTCGCGACGAAGCAGTCCTGTCCTTTTTCGCTTCCTGGATTGCCGCGTCGCGGAGTTTAAGTAACCGTAGCGGTCTCCACATCCTGTAGCCACGCCTTCGCCACGGTCAGATCAGCCTGCGATAATTGATGACCGACCGGGAGCACCTTCTGCTGCACGTCGGCGCCGGCCTTCGTCAGCATCGCCGCCAGAGCCGCCGAATTAATGGGCGGGATGATCGGGTCGGACTGCCCGGACACGATCAGAACCGGCTTTCCGTGAAGGTCTGGCGGCGTTGCATCCTTCAGTGGCACCATGGCCCGCAGCAAAATTCCGCCGGCCAGCGCTTCCGGCCGCCGCAGCATCATCGCCGCGGCAATGTTGGCGCCGTTCGAATAGCCCAGCGCGATCGGCGCTGGGAGATCGTAGCGTTTGCGTGCTTCGATGATGAAGTCCGCCAGTTCGTTGGCGCGGCGCTTCACGTCGTCTTCATCGAACACGCCTTCGGCCAGCCGGCGGAAGAAGCGCGGCATGCCGTGCTCCAGCACCTGGCCGCGCACCGAAAGCAGCGTCGCGCCGGGCGCGATGGCTCGGCCCAGCGGCAGCAGGTCGTTCTCGTCGCCGCCGGTGCCATGCAGAAGCAGTAGCGGCGTCGCTTCGCGCCGGTTGCCCGGCGCGAAGCGATGAATGTGGGACAGTTCGTGGCTCATCACACGGTTTCCTTGTCGAGCGACGGCAGCACCTTTTCGATTTCCGCGCGGTGCTTCTCCAGAAACGCTGGCAGCTTCAGGTGCTCGCCGAGCGATTCGACGGGCTCGTCGACGGCGAAGCCGGGGACATCGGTGGCGATCTCGAACAGGATGCCGCCCGGCTCGCGGAAATACACCGAGCGGAAATAGTTGCGGTCCTTCTGCTCGGTCGGCTGCTGGCCAAACTTCTCCACCAGCTTGCGCGACATCGCGGCCTGGTCGGCGTCATCGACAGCGCGGAACGCGACGTGATGCACCGAACCCGCGCCCTGCCGACCCGGCAGGAAGCCACCGGCCGCATAGATGTCGACGATACCGCCCAAGGCTTCGTTGGCCTTGAACCGGATGATCGAGCCTTCGCGGCCGGTCTCGGCAAAGCCGAACACGTCGGTGAGGATCGCACCGGTCTTCTCGGCCTTTTCCAGTAGCAGCGTCAAACCGTGAAAGCCGCGGATCGCATGCTCGGCCGGGACGTCGCCATTGCTCCAGCCTGCTTCATCTTCCGCCCCGGGAATGCCGACCAGAGCGAGGCTCATGCCGTCGGGATCAGTGAATGGCAACACGGATTCGCCGAAACGCTTCTCCAGCGCCTCATGCGCAATGCCCTTTTCGATGAAGCGATGCGTCCAGTAGCCGAGCGAACGCGCCGGCACCCGGAACGAGGTCTGCTGGGTCTGGCCGACGCCGGCGCGGCCGGCTGCGGCATTTTCCCAAGGGAAGAAGGTGAGGATGGTGCCGGGATGACCAGCCTCGTCACCATAATAGAAGTGATAGGTACCCGGATCGTCGAAATTGACGGTCTTCTTGACGAAGCGCATTCCCAGCGCCCGGGTGTAAAAGTCAAAATTACGCAAGGCGTTACCGGCGATCGCGGTGACATGGTGGATGCCTGGCATGGTGTTTCTCCTGATGCGGAGGGCGCTGTGCCTTCCCGTTGCCGAGATAATTGGGTTGGCAGAAAATTAAGACAATCCGGCCTTTCATGGCATCACTGTCTATGATTGGATGACAATTATGGACAAACTCAACAGCCTTCGCGCTTTCGTCAAGGTCGTCGAGCTCGGCAGTTTCTCCGAAGCCGGGCGGCAGCTGCGGCTTTCGCGTTCGGCGATCTCGAAATATGTCGGCGAACTCGAGCAGAGCCTCGGCGTGCAATTACTGAACCGCACCACGCGCCACGCCAGTCCCAACGAAACCGGCCAGGCCTATTTCGAACGTGCGCTCGCCGTGCTGGCCGATCTCGACGCCGCCGACCAGGCGGTAGCGCAGGTGCAGGCGACGCCGCGCGGGTTGCTCCGGGTCAATGCGCCGATGTCGTTCGGGACACTTCAACTCGGCCCGGCGATCGCCGACTTCATGGCGGAATATCCCGAGCTGCAGATCCAGCTGATGCTGTCGGACCACCAGGTCGATGCCATGCAGGGTGGTTTCGATGTCACGTTGCGGATCGCCGATCTGGAATCGTCCAGCCTGATCGCGCGAAAAATTGTCGCCATTGATCGCGTGATCTGCGCGTCGCCGGAATATCTGGTGCGGCATGGTGAGCCGAATACGCCGGCCGAACTGCGTCAGCATGCGCTGCTGACCTATGGCTTTTTGCTGACCGGCAACCAGTGGAAGCTGACCGGCGAGGGCGGCGACCACTGGATTCAGCCGCGCTGGACGCTGTGCGCCAACAATGCCGAGGTGCTGCGCGACGCGGCCATTGCCGGCAGGGGGGTGGCGCTGTTGCCAACCTTCATCGCCGGCGATGCGTTACGCAAAAAATTGCTGCGCGCCTTCCTCGATAGCTACAAGGCGCCGCCGCTGACATTGTATGCGGTCTATCCGCCGACCCGGCACCTCGCGGTCAAGGTGAGGCTGTTCATCGACTTTCTGGTCGGGCGTTTTGCCGGCGCGCCGCCGTGGGACGCAACGCGTTAGCTAACGCCACATGCCGCGCATGTAGGCGCCGATGTCGACGCGGACGCCGTCGCTGGCGTTGCGGGCAGCAGCTACAATTGCGGTCGGCCAACTGGCGCGCTCGAACAGAGGCAGGAGCCGGTCGGGAATGAATCGCGTGCGCGACGCGTAGACATGGCGGTCGCCCTGCGGGTTTTGCCCATAGGTGAAGAAGCGCTGCGGCACCATCAGGTGCAGCTCGTCCTTGGCGCGCGTCATCGCGACATAGAGCAGTCGGCGTTCCTCTTCAAGCTCGGCTGAGGTGCCGGCGCCGAGATCAGACGGCATGCAGCCGTCGACAACGTTGAGCACATAGACCGATTTCCATTCCTGCCCCTTCGAGGAGTGGATCGTCGACAGGATCAGATAATCTTCATCCAGCAAGGGGACGCCGGCCTGGTCGCTGGTGGCGTCGGGCGGATCGAGCGTGAGTTCGGTAAGGAAGCGTTCGCGCGAGGGATAGCCCGATGCGATCTGCTCGAGCTGGATCAGGTCGGCGCGTCGCGTGGTGGCGTCTTCGTGGATGCGGTCGAGATGCGGCTCGTACCACAGTCGTGCCCGCTCCATCTCGGCGGGCCAGCCAGCGCGGCCACCGCGTAATTCGCGGATCACCTCGACAAAGCCGGTCCAGTCGCTACCGGCGCGCGGCGGCGTCGGCGCCTCGATCAAGGCGTTGATCGGATCGGCTGCGATGGTCATGGCATCCAGCGCGCGTTGCGCGGTGGCGGGGCCGACGCCGGGCAGCAATTGCATCAGGCGAAACCCGGCGACGCGGTCGCGCGGGTTCTCGACAAAGCGCAGCAGCGCGAGCAGGTCCTTGATGTGGGCAGCGTCGAGGAACTTCAGTCCACCGAATTTCACGAACGGGATGTTGCGCCGGGTCAATTCCACTTCCAGCGGACCGGAATGCGACGAGGTGCGAAACAGCACGGCCTGCTGCTTCAGCGTGGTGCCGCTTTCCCGAAGGTCCAGCACCCGCTCGACGATGGCGAGGGCCTGGGCGGTTTCGTCGCGCACGGTGACGAGCTGCGGCTTGATATCGGAGTTACGTTCCGTCCACAAATTCTTGGTGAAGCGCTCGCGCGCCAGTTCGATCACCGCATTGGCGGCGGCAAGGATCGGTTGCGTGGAGCGATAGTTGCGATCGAGCGTGATGATGTCCGCCGGCGGCGAGAACTGGTTGGGAAAATCCAGGATGTTGCGCACCGTCGCGGCGCGAAACGAATAGATCGACTGCGCGTCGTCGCCGACCACGGTGAGGCCGTGCCCGCCTGGCTTCAGCGCCAGCAGGATCGAGGATTGCAGCCGGTTGGTGTCCTGATATTCATCGACCAGCACGTGATCGAAATGGCCGCCGATGTCGGCGGCGAGCAGCGGCTCGGCCATGGTCTGCGCCCAGTATAATAGCAGGTCGTCATAATCGAGCACGTTCTGCTTCTGCTTGGCTTCGACATAGGCGGCGAACAGCTCGCGCAGTTCGGCCGCCCAGGCAGCGCACCACGGAAAATTCGTGCCGAGTACCTGATCGATCCCGATCTCGGCGTTGATACAGCGCGAATAGATCGCTAGGCAGGTGCCCTTGGTCGGAAACCGGCTTGCGGTTTTCGAGAGACCGAGCTGATGTCGAACCCAGTTCATCAGGTCGGCGGAATCCTCGCGGTCGTGAATCGTAAACGCCGGATTAAGTCCGATCTGCTCGGCATAGTCGCGCAGCAACCGGGCGCCGATGCCATGGAAGGTTCCGGCCCACGCCAGCGCGGCGGTCATCACGCCGGCCTTGTTGCCCATCACCTTGCGTGAGATCTGTTCGACGCGGCGGCTCATCTCGGCGGCGGCACGGCGCGAAAAGGTCATCAGCAGGATGCGGCGCGGATCGGCGCCGTTGACAATGAGATGGGCGACGCGGTGCGCCAGCGTGTTGGTCTTGCCGGAACCGGCGCCGGCGATCACCAGCAGTGGGCCGGCGGGCGGCTGGTTCCGGTCGGCGTCATGTTGCGCTACGCCGTGCTCGACGGCGCGGCGCTGCTCCGGGTTCAAGACGTCGAGGTATGAAGGCTGTGCGAGCACGATAGGCTGTTCCGAGGCGACGAATCACGCTCGCTGATTCCTGCTTTGTTCGCAATGACGGCGAGGCAGACTTTGTCAGGAACGACCGGAAGCAGGCGGCGCTACGAAGCCTTCTTGACGCGCATCAGTTCGGCGAAGCGCTTGAAGAGATAATGCGAGTCGCGTGGGCCGGGGGAGGCTTCCGGGTGATACTGCACCGAGAACACCGGTTTTCCTTCGAGCTGGATGCCGCAATTGGAGCCGTCGAATAGCGAAATATGGGTCTGCGTCGCGCCTTTCGGCAGGGTGGACTCATCGACCGCAAAACCATGATTCATTGAGGTGATCTCGACCTTGCCGGTGGTCTCGTCCTTGACCGGGTGATTGGCACCGTGATGGCCCTGATGCATTTTCTTGGTCTTGGCGCCGACGGCTAGGCCAAGCATCTGGTGACCGAGGCAAATGCCGAAGGTCGGCGTGCCCGAGGCGATCACCTGCTGGATCACCGGCACGGCATATTTGCCGGTCTCGGCGGGATCGCCGGGCCCGTTGGACAGGAACACGCCATCCGGCTTCAGCGCCATGATGTCTTCCGCCGAAGTGGTGGCGGGAACGACCGTGATCCGGCAGCCTTCGCCAGCCAGCAGCCGCAGGATGTTGCGCTTGATGCCGTAATCGATGGCGACGACGTGGAACTCAGGCGCGGTCTGGCGACCAAAGCCCTTCTCCCATTCCCACGCGGTCTCATCCCAGGTGAAGCGCTGGCTGGAGGTGACCATCGGTACCAGGTCCATGCCCTCGAGGCCGGGCCATTCGCGGGCTTCCTGCGTCAGCCCGTGGAGATCGAACTTGCCGCTCTGGGCGTGCACCAGCACCGCATTGGGCATGCCCTTGTTGCGGATCAGCGAGGTCAGCGCGCGGGTGTCGATTCCGGAGATGCCGACAATGCCGCGGGCCTTCAGCCAAGCGTCGAGATGTCGCGACGAGCGATAGTTCGACGGATCGGTGATCGCCGAGCGCAGGATCACGCCGCGGGCACCGGGCGTCGCCGCCATGTTGATGGTCTCGATATCTTCGTCGTTGGTGCCGACATTGCCGATATGCGGGAAGGTGAAGGTGATCAACTGCCCGGCATAAGAGGGGTCGGTGAGAATCTCCTCATAGCCCGTCATCGCGGTGTTGAAGCAGACTTCGCCCACGGCCTGGCCTTCCGCGCCGAGGCCGAAGCCCTCCAGCACGGTACCGTCGGCGAGCACGAGGAGCGCGGTCGGTTTGTGGTCCGGCCAGGCTGAGGATGTTTCAGAGGGGGTCATGAGACCACTACATAGTCCCCGCACCCGCCGACGTCAAAGCCGGAAAAGTCGGATTCACATGTAGTGACGCCGGCGGATATGAAGGCATGGCAGCCGGGACGATTGGATGGCGGCGGGGCGGCGGCGATGTGGCGCATTCCGGGTCGGGTTATCGGCTTTTTCAAGTCGCCTGTGACGTCGGGTTGATTGGCAAAACAAGCTCGCGGTCGGCGGGTGGATTTTTGAAAAAAGAGACGTGGGATCAAACAAATAAGCCCTGCGTCGGCTTGCCGGAACGAGGATTCACAGTTAGCAACAATTAACCTTCAGGATTTCTGGATATTTCTGTGCAGCTGGACTATTTCGCCGCGATGGCCGCGCGCTCGGCCGTGGCGCCGGCACGCTGGCGGCGCCCGTTCTGGCGCTGGCTCGATGGGGTGGAGGCGGGGTGGGCGATCCCGCTGCTGATCGTCGTTTTCGCCGCGGTCTGGCTGCTGTTTCTCAATATCGCCTATCTCAGCGGCGATCTGCACGCCGACGCGCTGGAAACCTGGACGCTCGACCGGCAATTTTCCTGGGGTAATGCCAAACACCCTCCCTTGATGGGATGGGTAGCCAATTTGTGGACGCGGGTGTTTCCGCTCACCAACTGGTCGTTCCAGCTGCTGGCGATGGTCAATGCCGCGGTAGCGCTATGGGCGGTCGATCTGATCGCGCGTCGTTTTGTGCGCGGCGATTCCCGCGCCGTGGTGCTGCTGCTGCTGATGTTGCTCCCGGCCTACCAGTTTCACGCCCAGCGCTTCAACGCCAACACCGTGTTGCTGGCGATTTGGCCGATGACGACCTATTGCTTCCTGCGTTCGTTCGAGAGTCGGCATATCGGCTGGGCGATGGCGACCGGCGCTTGCGCGGCGCTGGCCATGCTGGGCAAATATTATTCCATTTTTCTGGTCGGCAGCCTGGTGCTGGCGGCGCTGATGCATCCGCGGCGCGCTGTCTATTTGCGGTCATGGGCGCCCTGGGTTTCGGTCGTGGCGGGGCTGGTGGTGCTCGGTCCCCATCTGCATTGGTTGAACAGCACGGGCGCCCAGCCATTCGCCTATGCCCTCGAGGTCCATGCTGGCGTCGCCTTTCCGCAGTCGATCTGCGAAGCCGCGACTTTCGTTCTGGGGATCGCCGCGACACTGGCGCTGCCCGCGCTGGTGTGGATTTTGTCGGCCGAGTTGCGGCTGAAGCGGTTCCCCGCTGATTTTCGCGCCTTGAGCCCGGGACTGGTCCTGCTGTTTTGGGTATTTGTCGGCACCGTGCTGCTGCCGACGATCACGACCATTGCCCTTGGCACCGACATGCCCTCACTATGGGCGCTGCAGGGTCTGTTTCTTCCGGCCATCCTGATCGTGTGCGGCGCGAGCTTCGCGCTGGAGCGTTTATATGTCGTCAATCTGGCCGTGTTCGTCGCTGGTATCGCTGCCATCGCGGTGGTGGTCGCCGCGCCGATGCATGCCTATTACCGCAACAATATCCATCCCAACGAACGCAGCTATTATCGGCTCGCCGCGCATCAATTGACGGAGCGTTGGCGGCAGGCGACGGGCCTGCCGCTGGCGTCGGTTTCCGGGGACGACGGGCTGGCCTTTGCCGCGTCTTTCTACAGCCCCGATCACCCGGTCTATCGCCGGCCCTTCCAGTATCAATTTGAATGGGGAATGCCGCGTGTGGCGACGCTGGAAAAAGGCTGGACCGCGATGTGTTTTGCCACGGATACGACATGCACCGCCTGGATGGACCGCGTCGCCGCCTTGCCGGCGAAAGGCGTGCGGTTTGATTTCGAGGCTACGCCTACGTTGTGGGGGCAGTCCGGGATTCCGGCCACCATCACCGTGTTGATGGTGCTGCCACGCGGCGGTTCGCCCGGCGACGCAGTGTCTCAAGGCGTCGTCGACCTTGGCGCCGGCCATCTCCCGACAGTGCAATGATCGCTTCGCGCGTGGTTGTGCGGGCCGGCCAAAACGCCTAGATCGGGCCAACCGGATTTCGACCTGGTGTTGAGCCGGTCTTGACCTGGCGCCGCCCTCGCGGCCCATGAAGGAGACGCTATGCTGCGCGACGACATCAACAACGCCGTCAAGGACGCGATGCGGGCCAAGGACGAGCGCAAGCTGTCCACCTTGCGGATGGTCAACTCGACGATCAAGAACGCTGACATCGAGGCCCGTGGCCAGAGCAAACCGCCGCTGCCGGACGGTGACCTGTTGAGCGTGCTGCAAAAGATGATCAAGCAGCGGCAAGAATCGGTTGAACTCTACGACAAGGGTGGCCGTGCCGAACTCGCTGACCAGGAGCGCGAGGAGATCGCCATCATCTCGGCCTATCTGCCGCGGCAGATGTCGGAGGACGACGTCAAGGCCGCCATCGCGGCGGGGATCGCCGCGAGCGGCGCCGCCGGCATCAAGGAT
>JACMOT010000430.1 GCA_014377915.1 Tardiphaga sp. | reverse complement strand
CAGGACGCGCATCTGTTGGAGCGGCTGGCGTTTCTCAACCGCCGGGAAGTGTAAGGCTCGTGTTCGGAAGTAGGATGGGTTGAGCATCTTCGCGAAACCCATCCCCCTCTGCCGATGGGTTTCGCGAAGGCGCTCAACCCGTCCTACGAGCTGAGGCGGTTTGTTGGTCACGTCTCCTTGCTCGTCATTGCGAGGAGCGAAGCGACGCGGCGATCCACCAGGCCGCGGGGTCAGCAAGACTGGATTGCTTCGTCGCAAGGGCTCCTCGCAATGACGGGGAAAGCCCGGTGGAAATAACGCCGACGGCTTCGAAGAGTTACAGCCACACCCTCTCGTTCTCGCGGCGCGTGATGCGTCCGAGGTATCAGCGGTCCCCCTCGTCACCACGAGGGGCAGCGGCGCGCCGACAGGCGCGGGGGTGGGGGATAGGGACGCGATCCATCTCACGATGAATCGCGGCGCCTGTCAGCGCGCCACCGCGGTGATTTTGGGTTGGGGGACCGTTCTTCCGGGCCAGCGCGTGACCTCCGAAGAGGACACTCCGGCGGGATTTCGCCCGCCTTTCGCTGTCCGCGTCCAGCCATTCAAGGCAGAGCCCCGTAGTGGGCCCGGACGGTGACCGCCAACCTCCCGGGGCATGCTTGCGAGGCACGCGCGCGGGACACCGCATCCTGCTCCACTCCAAGAGCGCCCTCGAGAAGCGCCCCTCACGAGCAGGACGGGGAGACTATAAGCCTTAATAGGACAATAGTCAATAGATATGGGATGCCCGCGCGACAAACCGGGACTCCGGCTCCGCGGCGCATCACGCCGCAGCGGCGACGCGCTGCGCGGCGCCCGGGGAACAGGTGAGTACGGATGAACGAAGCATTACGGTATACATAAATAGCCTTTTCAAACTGGATTTGAGTATATAACCTATCGATAATCTGTTTTCAGTATACATACTGAATTCCATTATTGGAGGTTGCCGCGATGACCGCCCCCTTCCCCATGAATGCCTGGTACGCCGCCGCCTGGGATGTGGACATCAAGCACGCGCTGTTTCCGCGCACGATCTGCAACAAGCATGTGGTGATGTACCGCCGCGGCGACGGTGGCATCGCGGCGCTGGAGGATGCCTGCTGGCACCGGCTGGTACCGCTCTCCAAAGGCCGGCTCGACGGCGACACCGTGGTCTGCGGCTATCATGGCCTGAAATACAATGCGCAGGGCCGCTGCACCTTCATGCCGTCGCAGGAGACCATCAATCCCTCCGCCTGCGTGCGCGCCTACCCAGTGGTCGAGCGGCATCGCTTCGTCTGGTTATGGATGGGCGATCCGGCGCTGGCCGATCCCGCTTTGGTGCCGGACATGCACTGGAACGACGATCCGCTATGGGCCGGCGACGGCAAGACCATCCACGCCAAATGCGACTGGCGCCTGGTGATCGACAATCTGATGGACCTGACGCACGAGACCTTCGTGCACGGCTCCAGCATCGGCCAGGACGACGTGGCGGAAGCGCCGTTCGACGTCAGCCATGGTGACCGCACCGTCACCGTGACGCGCTGGATGAAGGGCATCGAGGCGCCGCCATTCTGGGCCGCGCAGCTCGGCAAGCCCGGCCCGGTGGATCGCTGGCAGATCATCCATTTCCAGGCGCCCGGCACCGTGTGCATCGACGTCGGTGTCGCGCCCGCCGGCAGCGGCGCGCCGGAAGGCGACCGCTCGCAGGGCGTCAACGGTTTTGTCCTCAACACCATGACGCCGGAGAGCGACACGACGTGCCACTATTTCTGGGCGTTCGTGCGCAACCACCGCATCACCGAGCAGAGGCTCACCACCGAGATCCGCGACGGCGTGTCGGCGATCTTTCGCGAGGACGAAATCATTCTCGAGGCGCAGCAGCGCGCGATGACCGAAAATCCGGATCGGGTGTTCTACAACCTCAACATCGACGCCGGCGCGATGTGGACGCGAAAAGTGATCGACCGCATGGTCGCCAACGAAACCACGCCACAGAGACTGCAGGCGGCGGAGTGAGATCATGAGCGACAGCGACTCCGAACGCTCGGTATCCCAGACCGTGCGCGCGCAACTGGCGCTGCGCGACCTGATCCTGTCCGGCCGGCTGCGCGCCGGCGAACGGATCTCCGAGCTGCAGGCGGTGGAGATCCCCGGCGTGTCGCGCACGCCGGTGCGGCTGGCGCTGGTGCGGCTGGAGGATGAAGGGCTGTTGCAGGCGATCCCGTCCGGCGGCTTCATGGTGCGGGCGTTTTCCGAGCGCGACATCCTCGATTCCATCGAGCTGCGCGGCACGCTGGAAGGCCTCGCCGTGCGCTTCGCCGCCGAGCGCGGCGTCTCCGCCCGCAGCCTCGAGCCGCTGAAGGAGTGCCTCACCGATCTCGACCAGCTGGTGCGGCAGGACCCGATCACGACGGAGGCGTTTTCCGCTTACGTCACCCTCAATGCACGCTTCCATGCGCTACTGACCGAATTATCCGGCAGCGCGCCGGTGATCCGGCAGATCGATCGCGCCTCGGCGATGCCGTTTGCGTCCCCCAGCGCCTTCGTGATGGCGCAGTCGGCGCTGCCCGAGGCACACAGCATCCTGCTGATCGGCCAGGAACATCATCGCATCGTGGTCGATGCGATCGAGAATCGCGAGGGCGCGCGCGCCGAGGCGGTCATGCGCGAACACGCCCGCCTCGCGGTGCGCAATCTGCGGCTAGCGCTGCGCAACCGCAGCCATCTCGATCTGCTGCCGGCGCTGGCGCGGCTCACCTCCACCACCGCCGACTGACCGGAGACTAGCGATGCGCTTTGCCGAACACTGGATCGGATGCGTGGTCGAGGCCATGCGCGACATCACGCCTGGCATTCGCGAAATCACCTTGCGGCCGGATGCGCCGCTGGCACCCTACCCGCTCGGCAGCCACATCAATGTCAGCCTGCTGATCGACGGCCAGCCGCGGACGCGATCCTATTCGCTGGTCGGCGAGCGCCAGCCAGAGACGCTGCGCATCGCCGTGCGGCTCGCCCCCGACAGCCGCGGCGGTTCGAAAGCGATGTGGGCGTTGCGGCCCGGCGCGCGGCTGCGGATTTCCAGCCCGTCCTCGCTGGTCGAAATCGACTGGACCCGGCAGCGCTACTGCCTGATCGCCGGTGGCATCGGCATCACCCCGATCACCGGCATCGCTCATGCGTTGCGGCACCGCGACGGCATCGACGTCGAGCTTCACTACGCCATGAAGTCGCGAACGGAGGCCGCCTATCTCGAGGAATTGTCCGATCTGCTGCGGCATCGCCTGATCGTCCATGCCAGCGACGAGGCGGACCGGCTCGACTTCGATGACATTTTCGCCGCCCTGCCGGTCGATGCCATGGCGATTTTATGCGGGCCGATGCGGATGCTGGAGGCGGCGCGGCGCGCCTGGAACGCATCCGGCCGCGCGCCATCCGACCTGCGCTACGAGACCTTCGGTTCCAGCGGATTGTTGCCGACAGCGGAATTTCGCGTGCGGCTGAAGCATTCCGGCGCCGAAATTGTCGTTCCGCAAAATCGTTCGATGCTGGCCGCGCTCAACGACGCCGGCTTCGAAGTGATGTCGGATTGCGAGCGCGGCGAATGCGGCGTCTGCGCCATCGACGTGACGGCGATCGATGGCGAGATCGATCACCGCGACGTGTTTTTCAGCGACCATCAGAAGCAGGCCAACGCAAAAATCTGTCCCTGCGTCTCGCGGGCGATCGGCACGGTGACGGTCGATACGCTGTATCGGCCGGACACCCCCCAGGGCCGGCTCAGCGATCTGCCCGCAATGCCGCCAGCAGCGACGTGACCGACAGCAGCATCACGGCCACGCCATACGCATAGGCGACATTGGCCAGTCCGATCGACGGGGTCGTCAGGCCCGCGGCGACCGCTGGCAGGCTGAACGCCAGATAGGATTGAACAAAATAGGTCGACAGCAATCCGGCGCGCTGGTCGGGATGGGCCGTGGGCAGCAGGCTGCGCAGCGTTCCGGAAAACGTGGCGCCGAACCCGACGCCTGCAATCATGGCCCCACCGAACAGCACTGCGACCAACTGTTGCTGGATGCCGACCAGCGACACAGCGACGCCCAGCACCAGCGCGCTGGTGCCGAACACCACCAGCCGCCGCGCTTGCCAGATGCGCAGCGTCGCCACCGCGACCGCGCCGGTCAGCATCAGGGTCGACACCACGACGCCACCGATCCAGGGCGACGCGACATGCATCGTGGTCGCGACCACGGCCGGCATCAGCGACAGATAGAAGCCGGCCAGCGCCCAGCAGGCCATATTGGCGGGCGTCAGCCGCAGCAGGACCGGGCGCGACCGACCATGTGGTGGCGCCGATCATCTACCACATCCTCTACGGCGATCGCGACGTGACGCCGGACTATTGCCACGCACTGCAGGCGCGGCTGCGGTCGACGCCGGCACGCTGAAT
>JACMOT010000429.1 GCA_014377915.1 Tardiphaga sp. | reverse complement strand
ATGGCGCCACCGCGGCCGTCGCCGAGCACTTGGATCTCGATGTGGCGCGGCTTCTGCAGATATTTATCCAGGTAGACCGAGGCGTCGCCGAACGCCGCCTTGGCTTCGGTGGCGGCGGTCGATAGCGCCAGCATCAGGTCGCCTTCGGTTTGCGCCACCTTCATGCGGCGGCCGCCGCCGCCGGAGGCGGCCTTGACCAGCACCGGGAAGCCGATCGCACGCGCGATCGCCATCGCATCATCCTCGGGACCGACGCCGCCCTCGGAGCCGGGCACGACGGGGATGCCGAGCCGTTTGGCGGTTTTCTTGGCCTCGATCTTGTCGCCCATCAGGCGGATATGTTCAGCCTTGGGGCCGATGAAGTGCAGATTGTGGTCGGCGAGAATCTCGGCAAAGCGGGCGTTTTCCGACAGGAAGCCATAGCCCGGATGCACCGCGTCGGCACCGGTGATCTCGCACGCCGCCAGCAGCGACGGAATGTTGAGATAGCTGTCCTTGGAGGCCGGCGGCCCGATACAGACGCTCTCGTCGGCGAGGCGCACATGCATGGCATCGGCATCCGCGGTGGAATGCACGGCCACGGTGGCGATGCCGAGCTCCTTGCAGGCCCGCAGGATGCGCAGCGCGATTTCGCCACGGTTGGCGATCAGGATTTTTTCGAACATTGGAATACCGGGTGAAGATGCGAATCGTGATTAGCGAATAGGGAGTGGCGAACAGCGGATGGTTAATCGAACAGCCTCTTTCTACTCGCTATTCGCCACCCACCATTCCCTGCTACTCAATAATGACCAGCGGCTCGCCGTATTCGACCGGATTGCCGTCTTCCACGAGAATTTTCGTCACGGTGCCGGCCCGCGGCGCGGGGATCTGGTTCATGGTCTTCATCGCCTCGATGATCACCAGTGTCTGACCGACGGCGACCTTGGTACCGACTTCGACGAACGGCCGGGCACCGGGCTCCGAGGCCCAATAGACTGTGCCGACCATCGGCGAGGGCACGGCGCCCGGATGCTTGGCCGCTTCCACCGGCGCGGCCACGGGGGCGGGCGCAGCGGCATATTGCGGCGCCGGCTGGTAGTTCGCCGGCATCGCCGCGGCGACGCTGATGTTGCGGGCGACGCGGACGCGCAGTCCGGCATGCTCGACCTCGATCTCGGTGAGGTTGGTTTCGTCGAGCAGCAAAGCCAGTTCGCGGATCATCGCGCTGTCGTAGCTGGCTTTCGGGGTCGCGGTCTGTGTTTCGTCAGGCTTGCGGGCCATGGGGAAATCCAAATTCGATGGGGTGAAAGGGAGACGTCAGGCGATCGCCGTGGCGCCGATTTTCGCGGCAAGGCCGCTGATTGCGAGGCGGTAGCCTTCAATGCCAAAGCCGCAAAGGCTCGCGAACGCCGCCTTGGCGGTAAAGGAATGGTGACGAAAACCCTCGCGGGTGTAGACGTTGCTGATGTGGACTTCGACCGCCGGTATCTTCACCCCGATCAGCGCGTCATGCAGGGCGATCGAGGTGTGTGAATAACCACCGGCGTTGATGATGATGCCGACCGCGGCTTTTTCACGGGCCTCGTGGATGTAGTCAATCAGCGTGCCTTCATGATTGGACTGCCGGCAGTCGGCGGTGAGGCCGAACCGGGCGGCGGCTTCGACGCACAGGTTCTCGACGTCGGCGAGGGTGGCATGGCCATAGGTCTCGGGCTCGCGGATTCCCAGCAAGTTGAGGTTGGGCCCGTTCAGCACGTAGACGGTCTTGGTAGCTGGTGTGGCCATCAGAATATCCCGGCAAATGTCCGCGATCGGCGCGCGACGCGCGGCAGTCCGGGGGTTTATAGGTAACCTCAACGCTGAGGGGAAGCCTTCCGGCAATCGGTTCCCCCAGTCAAATATCTCACCTAATTCAGAAATTCCGCATCAATCCGGCGGAAAGGCCTCGTAGCCAAGCTTAAAGGCAGCTTTGCGGCGTTGGCGCGCGCCGTCGCCTCGCAACGAAAACGGGCGGCCCCTAAGGACCGCCCGTCATCGGATAGGCTAAACATGGGTTGCCGATCAGGCCGGGAGAACGGCGACGATTTCAAGGGTCCTGGGATTCACGACGATGATCTCGTCGCGGACCAGGAAGAACTCGTAACCGCGCCAGTCCGGATACACGGTGATGATTTCAGTTGGTAGCGGATGGAAGCCGACATCGCGGGGCACACGGGTACCTACCGAAACCGTGAAGTTGATGTTGGTCACCGGCTTGATGTTCTGCTGCTTGATCGTGGTGGTAATCGTGGTTCGCTGCTCGGTCGACAGCTTGGCACCCGCGCCGGCCTGGCCGGTGGTCGTCGATGCCTTGGAATCGGCGGCCGCCTTGTTGTCCGGGGTGTTGCCGGTTCGATCCGCCTTCATGTCCTTGCCGGCCTTTGGATCAGTCTTTTCGCCGGTCTGGGCCGATGACGGCTGCTTGGCATCGCGCGCTGAATCGGATGCACGCTGGCCGCCATTGTCACGCTGCATTTTGTCATCGGACTGGCTGGACCGGGTCTCGGCGCCGGCTTCCGGGCGCTTGGCCGTGTCGTTCGCCTCGTCGCGGTTGGTTGGAGCGCTACGCTCCATCGGCGCGGCACGGTCGGCGGGAGCCGCGGACGGCGCCGCGCGTTGCGCCGTGCCTGCCGCGGGTGCTTCCCGGCTCATGCCGGCGCCGGCATTTTGCGCTTGTGCAAGACCGGCGCCGGCGATCAGAACGGCCGCCGCTACACTCATCATCAAATGTTTTGACATGGAATTCTCCTCGATGGTTGCATTGCCCGGCTTACAACGGGAGGTGCAGTGGGATGTTCCATAAAACGTTTGCCCGCTTCTCGATCGAGCACGAAATGAATAGCGCGACGGGTCGCGGGTTAGGACTAGCTTAACCTCTGGTCTGCCCGTTTTGGCTGTCCCCTGTTCGTTCCTGAAGAACAAAAGGTGTCGCTGTCAGGGCTCGATGGGCGTCTGGTAAATTTCTGTTCCGTCTTCATCGATCACCACGACATTGCGCGGCGTCTGGCTCTCGATGTCGAGGGCAATCTGGTGCGCGATATCGTGCGCGATCACCTTGGCCTGATCGTCATTCTGGCAGTCCATGCCGACCGGATCTTCAAGCAGGTAACCATCAATGATCTCAAAATGATATTTTGGCATGTCGCTCCCTCTCTTGATGGGCAATGCAGAGCGATGACCGATGTTCCGGAGGTTAGTGCTGTGCGGTCGGGAACCTTGCGGCAAGGCGCGCATTGCAGCACATGAGGAATTTTGAAATGACGGCGTGGGTTGATCTGTTCGTGCGGAAGTTCGGTGCCGCGACGCCGATCGAAACAACGGTTTCGAATTTTGTGGCTGGCGTGATCGAGAAGACCGCGAACCGACTGGCGCGATTCGAGCCCGACGCAGCGGCGGTCGAACAGGAAGCGGCGTGATCGCGCTCCAACAAATCCTGTGATCGATCAATAATCTCAGAATTTTCGACACGGCGGTCGCCTGGGATTTTTCACCTTTGCGATGCCGCAGCCGTATGTTTCGCCGCGATCCACGTTGCATTCAATTATACACCTCCGGCGGGGCATCGCCGGAGGTGTCTGGAGTTTACATGGTCGTTGAGGTCTCCTTGTTGCTAAAAGCTACGTAAAATCTGCAAGGCGCCGTTGTACGCATTCTGGTCCTTCAACGTGTAGGTCTGCTTGGGCAGGCCCGACGCGGTGCCGGTGTAGATGCCGGTCAGATTCTGGTCGAGGTGGCTGTAGATGAACTCGGCCGACAGCGTCAGATTCTTCACGGGCGTCCACGACGTCTTGGTGCCAATCTGGGCCAGACCCAGATCGAAGCTTCCGGTCGCGGCCAACGTGCCCGCGCTGGTCGCGGCAGCCGAGCTGGAATTAGTGCCGAGGCCACCCGTGGTTCCACCGCTGAAGGCGGACATCAGAAGCGCGTTGCCCGCGTCGCCATAGGAGATGTGACTGTAGTTTCCGAACACCGAGGTCCGCCATGACGGCGTCCAGTAATGCTCGTAATAGGCGCTGACTTCCCACGCGCTGCTCTGGATCACCTGACCGCCGGTCGCGAAGACACCATCCAGAATATAGCCGAAGCCGAGGCTGTTGCCCGAGTACTTGGCGTATCGCCCGCCGCCCGAGGTGTCGGTGGTGCCGCCGAACACGTATTTCGCCGCACCTTTGCCGTAAGCTGCGTCAAACTTCAGACTGTCGCCCGCGCCGGTCGGCAGATCCTTGAACTCGACGGCTGCCGTGAGCGCGTATCCGTACGCATCATCCGGGTGGCCGGTCGACTCGTTGGAGCCATAATAGCCGGCGCTGACTTCATGCATCGCGGCGCCGAAGTGCAGCGTGCCCCAGTTCTGATCAAGGCGCACGTTCCCGACGATCTCCGGCAGGTGATTGCCGGCCTGGTCGTTGCCAAGAAACGTGTTGGATGTCGAGCCATAGGCCGAACTCGTATAGGAACTCGCGCCCGGTCCGACGATGAAGGTCGACGTATTGTAAAGTCCGGCATTGCGATAGGGCGACGAATTCTCGAGCGACAGTGTCGCAGATACGCCGCCGCCGAAACTTGCCGTGTAGGCCAGTTGCGGAATGCCGGTGGTGTTGTTCGAGCCGGCATTGAAGCCGGAGGAGATCGTCGGCTTTGCCAGCGCCCACTGCGGATCAAACTGCGAGACGGCCTTGCCGAACGTGAATCCTGCGAATTGGATGAAGGCGAAGTCGACCTCGACGAAGCCGCCGCCAATGCTCTCGCGATCCTGCGAGAAGTCGAACTGCAGGTTGGCGTAGGTGCGTACGACACCGTACTCGCTCGCCGTCCTGGTGTCGGTCGTCATGTTCACGCGCTCGCGCGTCGCATAGTAATTTTTGGTCGAGACGCCATTGCCGCCGGTGCCGCCCTGCCAGAACGGCGTGTCATATGTGCCGCCATTCAGGGCAACGTCCAGTCGAATGGCGCCGCCGATCTTGATGCAGGTGTCGGTGCCAGGAATATAATAAAAGCCAGCGCCGTACAGCGAACACACCTTCACATATTCGACGGCCTTCGCCTTGACGGGCAGGTCGGCCGCGTGCGCGCCGGTTGCCACTACGATACTTGCCGCGGTGCCGAGGGCAACTGCGAGGGTCGAGAACATCTTCATTATGAGCCTCCAATCGTGATTCAATAAGGCGCGTGGGTCGTGCCTGATGCGAGGCGGACTTTCCTGATCCTGGCAATGACGGCTAATTCAATCGAACGATTTTGTTAGTCGAAAATGCGCGAATTTATCTGTCTCGCTACCACCGCCACCTTGGCTCATCCGTTCTGGATTCAGGATAAAAACACTGTACGCATCGTACCGAACAGCGTGGTGTTGAAGTTGGTGTGTTCTTTGAGATGCAGTTATGTACGTTCAGTACAGACCGTGTGGATCGATCGTGCCACGCGTATGATCCTGCATCCTCATCTCCTCGGACGCGCTGTCGAAACTTCGTGGCTGATGTTCGCAGCGATATGCGTTTGCGATGATTCGATAGCAGTGACAGGCTCGTTGCTTCAGTTTATCGGGCGCGTGGACATGCAGAAGCCCCCTTGATTTTCGAAGTATGCCGTCCGTCTCGAGCTTAGTCAGGGCTTCTGTAAGCCCCGCTCGCCGAAGGCCGAGAATGTCGGCGAGACGCTCATGGGTGATGGCCACAGCGCCGCCGTCCAGTGCATCGAAAGTCGTCGCCAGCCAGCACGAGAGCCTCTGCGTCAATTCATGGCGAGTGGCACAGAGGGCGGTCTGCGACGCGTGCATCAGGACGGCCACCGCATTCTGCAGCAGCCGGCTGCGTATGGAATGTCCGTCAGCCATCAGGCGGAGGAGGTCGGTCGTGGTTATGCGCGATGCCCTGCCTCCGATGAGCACGATCGAGTGGTGGGCGGAATTCACCGTCTCAAGCGCGACGATTCCGCCGGCCGCGCCGTTGCGGCCGGCTGTGGCCGTTTCGATCAGTCGCCCCGCTGTCATGTTCATGAGGGATACGATGCCGCTTTCCATGAAATAGACATGTTCAATCGGTGCGCCGAGTTCGTGGACGACTGCGCTGTTCTTCAGGGCAACGGAAGTGATGTAGGGCTTGATCGCCTTCAGCTCTTCGCGCGATAGCGACAGGAGAAGTCGGTTTCTGGTTTCCATTGCGCGGAGGACCCTCACATTAGGCTGCGTCAAGAGCGGATCTGCAGAATGAAGTTCTGATCCTGACTTCGATCGAAGAGGTCACGCCCCTTGTGCGTGCACTAACGCCGGTCCGGCGATGAAAGTAAGTTCATCGTGTTTCATCACATTGCCGATTTGTCCGAAGCCATGTCCGGCTGTATCGTTCTGTTACGCGACTCGTGAAAACCCGCCGCACGTGTCCCGTCGTGATTGAAATGTGTTATGACGCAGAACCAGCGTTCGCGGATGTTGCTGTCAGCAGCCGGCCGCCGTGTCGACAGGCCGCTCGGCACTGAACCGTCGAGTTCGCCTGAGGCTGCCCGGAAAAAATCGCGATTGGGGCAGGGGCGCGCGAAGAGGCTCTATACAGTTGATGATTTGCCGCGTCGTCAGATGACGCAACAAAAAACCGGCTGCGATGCAGCCGGTTTCCTTCACTCACAGATTTGTAGTCAGCTAGCTCAGCACATCGACTTGCCGCAGCGCGCATTGCTGATCTTTTCCTTCAGCGCGTCCATGCCGACCGCGCCGATCACCACCTGATTGCCGATCACATAGCTCGGCGTGCCGTTCATGCCCATCGATTCCGCGAGCTTGAAATTTTCCTCGATGGTGGCGCGTACCTCGGAGCTGACCATGTCCTTCTCGAGGCGGGCGACGTCGAGACCGGCTTCCTTGGCGGCCGCGAGCGAGCGCGCCTTGTCGGCCTGGCCGCGGCCGCTGAGCAACTTCTGGTGGAAGTCGAGATACTTCTTGCCGGTGGGGTCCTGCATCCGAACCGCGACCGCGACCTGCGCGGCTTCCACCGAGCCGGGCCCGAGCACCGGGAATTCCTTCAGCACGACCTTCAGCTTCGGATCGGTCTTCATGATCTCGACCATGTCGGTCATGGCCTTCTTGCAGTAGCCGCAATTGTAATCGAAGAATTCGACGAAGGTGACGTCGCCGTCCTTGTTGCCGACCACGACGCCGCGCGGCGAATTGAAGATCAGGTTGGCATTGGCCGACACGGCGGAAGCGTGCTTCTCGGCTTCGGCGGCGGCCTGGCGCTTGGTCAGTTCGGCCGAGACTTCCTCCAGGACTTCGGGATGGGCCAGCAGATAATCCTTCATGATCTTCTGGATTTCGCCACGCTGGGCATCGTTGAAATTCTGCGCCGAGGCGACCACGGGCGCGCCGCACAAGGTCAGTGCGACGACTGCGGAAGCTAGCAAGCGGAACGAAAACATGGGTAATCCTCTCGGAGATCGTGTGTCAGTGTCTGGGACGGTTGTATCAGATCAGGCGTTGCTTTGTCAGGGCGTCGGCTTGGCGGCGACGATATCGTCGGCTTTGACCCAGCCCGGGGTTCCAATGGCGAACCGGGCCTTGGCGCGCGATGCCAGATCGCGCGCGGTCTTGTTGTCACCGCGTAGATAGGCGGCCTGAGCCGATGCCAGATCGGCCTCGGCGTAGTCTCCCTTGCGGCCATAGGCCATGGCGAGCTGCGCATAGCCGATCGGTGCCTCGCTTTCCCGCGCCACCGCGCCGCGCAGGATCCGGATCGCCTCATCGAGGGTGGCTTTGTTATCCGACGCCACCAGTGCCTGCCCAAGTAACATCTCGATGAGCGGCGCGTTATTGGAAAGCTGCACGGCGCGGCGCAGCGGCGCTATCGCCTCGGCCGGCTTGCCGCCCTCCAGCAGAGCCTGGCCGCGCAATTCGTAGAAATAGGGGTTGTTGGGTTGAACCGCGATCAGGGCGTCGATCTGGGCCACCGCATCGCGCAGGTCGCCATGGCGATAGGTCGCGATGGCGCGGGCGTAGCGCGCCGGCAGTGAGGTATCCGAGGAAGGGTAGCGCCGTATCACGGTGTCGCGCTGCTCCATGAAGCCCGATGTCTTGGCGCGCATCAGGTCATGGCGCAGCTGCAAGGCGGGATCGTCCTTCTTGTCCCAATAGGGGCTGGTCCGGGCAAATTCCTCCAGCGCGGCGACGCGTTCGCGCGGCATCGGATGCGATTGCTGATAGGGGTCGGCGCCGCGAGCGGCGAACAGGTTGTCGCTGGAGAACCGCTTGAATGTCTCCGACATGCCCTTCGGCGATTGCTGGGTCGCGGTCAGGAATTTGACGCCGGCCCGGTCGGCGTTTTCTTCCTGCTGGCGCTGATAGGACAACATGGTGCTCTGGAACAACGCCTGCGGCGCGCTGACCGCGGCCATGCCGACATTGCCCATGCCATTGTTGGTGCCGCCGCCGCCCTTGGCGCCGGCCACCATGGCGCCAACGCCGAGCAGCATCGCCACGATCATCGAGGTCTGGGCGCGCCCCATCTGTTCGCGAAGCTTCGACAGGTGACCGCCGGCAAGATGTCCGGTTTCATGCGCCAGCACCCCGATCAACTGATTCGGCGTCTGCGACTGCATCAGCGCGCCGTAATTGACAAAGATGCGGTGACCGACGGCGACGAAGGCGTTGAACGAGCCGTTGTTGATGATCGCGACCTGGATGTTCTGCTTCTCCAGACCGGCGACGCGCAGAATCGGGCGGGTATAATCCCGCAGCAACTGTTCGATCTCGGCGTCGCGCAGGATCGGCGGGCCGCGATTTTCCTGCGCCCGTGCCGCGACCGGGGCCAACAGCAGGGCGGCGGCCGTGAACAGCGCCGTGAGCCTGGAGGCGTTACGGCGCCACTGTCGCAGGTCTTTCATCATTGGCCGTGGTTCGATTTCGAAATATGACCTAATAACCCGGATAATACGGCGGGAGCACGGCGTGGCGTTCTCGTCGGGATGTGCCGGACGCCGCGCAGATAGCAGGTTTCGATGTCAGATACGATACTCAGGGCACGGGCTGGGAGCCTGTTGACGGCTTCGGCGCGTGGCGACGTGCCGCCCTTCATGGTGATGGACGTGATGGCCGCCGCGGCCCGAATCGAGGCCGCGGGCGGCCATGTGATTCATATGGAAGTCGGGCAGCCCGCCGCCTCGGCGCCGAAGGTGGCGATCGCCGCCGCGCAGGCGGCGCTGGCGCAGGGCCGGATCGATTATACCTCGGCGCTGGGCATTCCCAGCCTGCGCGCGCGGATCGCGCGGCATTACCGCGAGGTCTATGGCTGCACGGTCGATCCCGAGCGGATCATCGTCACCACCGGTTCCTCGGGCGGCTTCATCCTGGCCTTCCTGGCGATGTTCGAGCCCGGCGACCGCGTCGCCGTCACCGTGCCCGGCTATCCGCCGTACCGGCACATCCTCAAAGCGCTGGGCTGCGAGCCGGTGCTGATCGAGACCCATGCCGATACCCGCCATGCCCTGACCGGAGAAGCGCTGCTGGAGGCGCATCGCAAGGCGCCGTTGAAAGGCGTGCTGGTGGCCAGCCCCGCCAATCCGACCGGCACCATGATGTCGAAACAGGCGCTGACCGGGCTGATGCAAGCGGCTGACAGCGAGGGCATCCGCTTCATCTCCGATGAGATCTATCATGGCCTCGATTACGCCTTTCCGGCGGTGACGGCGGCGGCGCTGTCCGACGACGCGCTGGTGATCAATTCGTTCTCGAAATATTTCTGCATGACCGGCTGGCGGGTCGGCTGGATGGTGGTGCCGGAACCGCTGGTGCGGTCGATGGAACGGCTGCAGCAGAACCTGTCGATTTCGGTGCCGACGCTGTCGCAGATTGCCGCCGAGGCGGCGTTCGATGGTCGCGCCGAGATGGAAGCGATCAAGCACGGCTACCAGGATAATCGCCGCATTCTGATCGAGGGGCTGCCGCAAGCCGGGCTCAGCGAATTCCTTCCGGCCGACGGCGCGTTCTACCTTTATGCCGATGTCTCGAAATTCACCTCCGACAGTTTTGACTTCGCGCGGCAATTGCTGGAACAGGCCCATGTCGCCGCCACGCCCGGCAGCGACTTCGATCCAATTCACGGCCGTTCCTATGTGCGGTTCTCTTACGCGCAATCCAGCGCCGACATGCACGAGGCGGTGGCACGGATCAGCCAATGGCTCGGGCAGGGCGGCCCGCAGCGCCGCTGATCGCCATTTGCCCCCATGCAACTCGCCGTGTCGTCCGCGCTCGCTTGTTCATTCCCGCGTTGATCCGCGCAGCTTCCAGGAGTAGTCATTGTCGAACATCCCCACCGATCCCAGCCATCGTCCGATCGCCGCCGTGATGTGGCCGACGCGGGCCGATGGCGCTGCCGGTATCGCGCGAGCCGTCATTCTGGCCGCGCTGGGAACGGCGCTGCTGGCAGCGTCGGCCAAGATCAATCTGCCGCTGCCCTACGTGCCGATGACGCTGCAGACGCTGGTGGTGCTGATGATCGGCGCTGTCTACGGCTGGCGGCTCGGCGTCATGACGGTCGTCGCCTATCTGGCGGCGGGCGCGGCCGGCCGGGCGGTATCCGCCGGTCCGGCCGGCGGGCTGGGACCGTTGCTGGGGCCGACGGCCGGCTACCTGTGCGGCTTCGTCGTCGCCACCTTCGTCGTTGGCTGGCTCAGTGAGCGCGGTTGGGATGGTTCGATGCCGAGGCTGTTCGTGGCGATGGCGCTCGGTCACGTCGCCATCCTGGCACTGGGGTTCGCCTGGCTGGCGTTCGGCGTCCGGCTCGGCGTCGAGAAGGCGTGGCTGGCCGGCGTGCTGCCGTTCCTTGCCGGATCCCTGGTCAAGAATGCGCTCGGCGCGGCGCTGGTGCCGGCGATCCGCCATCTGGTCGATCGCAGGCCTGGCTGATTTTGCGGGGCGGGTAGCCGCCGGCCGCTGCACGCGGGCGGCGTATCAAATCAATTGCATGACTAAATGACTAATGGCGGGTTGCCGGGGGTGCGGCATTCTGTGCTATTGACCCGTCATTAAAGAACTTACGGGAGTAAATGTTATGGCGGTGATCGCGACGACGGGGGCACCGGCCTCTGCCGCAAAACCTTGGTACAAGGTTCTCTATCTGCAGGTGCTGGTCGCCATCGTGCTCGGCGTCATTGCCGGTTCGTTTTTCCCGAACTTTGCCACCAATGAATGGATCAAGGCGCTCGGCGACGGCTTTATCAAGCTGATCAAGATGGTGATCGCGCCGATCATCTTCTGTACCGTGGTGTCCGGCATCGCGCACATCCAGGACGCCCGCAAGGTCGGCCGCGTCGGCATCAAGGCGCTGATCTATTTCGAGATCGTGTCGTCGTTCGCGCTGATCCTGGGCATGGTGATGGGCAACCTGTTCCAGGTCGGCCACGGCCTGGTGACCAAGGTCGATGCCACCAACGCGGCCGTTGCCGGCTACGTCAAGCAGGCCGAAGCGCAGAAGTCGGTGGACTTCGTGCTCAATATCATTCCGGACAGCGTGGTCGGCGCGTTTGCGCGCGGCGACATCCTGCAGGTGCTGCTGTTCGCGATCCTGTTCGGCTTCGCGCTGATGGCGCTGGGCGAGCGCGGCCATACGCTGCGCGATACCATCGATGACGTTTCGCACGCGATCTTCGGCGTGATCGCGATCGTCATGAAGGCGGCACCGGTCGGCGCGTTCGGCGCGATGGCCTATACGATCGGCAAGTTCGGTCCGGCGGCGCTCGGCAATCTGATCGGCCTGATCGCGCTGTTCTACGGCACGGCGGCGCTGTTTGTGGTCCTCGTGCTCGGCCTGATCGCCCGTTTCGTCGGCTTCAGCATCTTCAAGTTCATCGCCTAT
>JACMOT010000428.1 GCA_014377915.1 Tardiphaga sp. | reverse complement strand
TACCGCAGGACCTGCAGGAGATCATCAACAAATTCGGCGGCAAGATGAAGCCGACCTGGGGCGTGCCGGTCTCGGAGATACAGCGCGGCATCAAGCATGGCGTGCGCAAGATCAACATCGACACCGACAACCGGATGGCCATGACCGGCCAGATCCGCAAGATTCTCAGCGAGAATCCCAGCGAATTCGACCCGCGCAAATATCTCAAGCCGGCGATGGAAGCGATGGTCAAGCTGTGCAAGCAGCGCCTGCAGGAATTCAATACCGCCGGCCAGGCCAGCAAGTTCAAGAAGATCCTGACCCCCGCCGACATGGCCAAGCGCTACGCCTCCGGCGAACTGGCCGCCAAGATCGCCTGATAGGGCGCCTTGGTTCTTGAAGGCGATGGCGGCCTGCCCTATGTTACATGTAACAAATGGAGGCCGCCATGTCCGATGGAGCCGAGCGAGTCCGCAGGCACCGCGAAAAAATGAAGGCCGCCGGCCTCAAGCCGGTGACCATCTGGGTACCTGACGTCAATGCACCCGGCTACCGGGAAGCGCTGGCAAGGGATATTGCCAGGATCAATGCCGACGAAGAAAGCACCCGTGTCATGGAAGACATGCTGGAGCTCGCAGACTTCAGTGAATGGAAGTGAGACGGGGCGACCTCATTTCGATCGCGCTGGTTCGTGACTACGGAAAACCACGTCCGGCCATCATTGTGCGAGCTGATGAATTCGAGCATCTCGCTTCGGTTACGGTCGTCCCTCTGACCAGCGATCGGCCGCGGCAGGAAGTCTTTCGCGTTCGGTTGGAGCCGTCCGAGGAGAATGGTCTTCGACAGAGATCGCACGTCATGATCGATAAAATTGCCACCCTGCCGCGCGCTAAGACCGGGACTTTTATCGGCCGTGTTTCCAATGAAGATATGGCGTTGGTCGATCGCGCCTTGGCCGTCTTCCTTGGCTTTGCCTGACATCCGTCACCTTTTGCCGTCAAGACGCCGCCATGCAGGACATTTCGATGAATTTCGCCGAACTCAACAAGGTCGCTCTCGCCATGGTGGCTTCCGGCAAGGGGCTGCTGGCGGCGGACGAGTCCGGCGGCACCATCAAGAAGCGCTTCGATGCGATCGGCGTCGAGTCTACGGAAAATTCCCGCCGCGACTATCGCGAGATGCTGTTCCGCTCCGCTGACGCCATGAGCAACGCGATTTCCGGCGTCATCCTGTACGACGAGACCATCTGGCAGAACGCCGCCGACGGCACGCCATTGGTGAAGCTGATCGAGCAGGCCGGCGCTATTCCCGGCATCAAGGTAGATGAGGGCACGCAGGCCTTGCCTGGCTGCCCGGGCGAACTGGTTACAATGGGCCTCGATAAGCTCGCCGAGCGGCTCGCAAAATACCACGCGCGCGGTGCGCGCTTCGCGAAATGGCGCGCGGTGATCGATATCGGCCAGGGAATTCCGAGCATGACGGCGATCCACGTCAATGCGCATGCGCTGGCGCGCTATGCGGCGCTGTGCCAGCAGGCGCAGATCGTGCCGATCGTCGAGCCGGAAGTGCTGATGGACGGCGATCACGATATCGACCGCTGCGTCGAGGTGACCACGCAGGTACTCAACGAGACGTTCCAGCAATTACGGATCCAACGCGTCGCGCTGGAGGGCATGATCCTGAAGCCGAACATGGCGATCTCCGGCAAGAAATCGAAGACGCAGGCGAGCGTGCGGGAAGTCGCCGAGAAGACCGTGCGGATGTTGAAGCAATGCGTCCCGGCGGCGGTGCCCGGCATCGCCTTTCTGTCCGGCGGCCAGTCCGACCTAGACGCCACCGCGCATCTCGACGCCATGAACCGGATCGGCGGCCTGCCCTGGCCGTTGACCTTTTCCTACGGCCGGGCGCTGCAGGCTGCGCCGCAACAGGCGTGGGCCGGCAAGGCAGATAACGTCGGCGCCGGCCAGCAGGCCTTCACCCACCGCGCCCGGATGAATTCACTCGCCAGCAATGGCGAATGGACGACCAATCAAGAAAACCAGAAGGCGGCATAATCTTGGCTTCAAAACCCGTTCCACCGCCGCCGCGGCCGCGGCTGTATCTCGCCACGCCGGTGACCGAGGACCCCGCCATGCTGGTCGCCAGCCTGCCGGAGCTGCTCGCGAAGGCGGATATCGCGGCCGTGCTGCTGCGGCTGAAAATGACCGACCAGCGCACCCTGATCTCGCGCATCAAGGCGCTGGTGCCGGTGGTGCAGCCGAACGGCGCGGCGCTGCTGATCGAGGGACACGCCGAACTGGTGGCGCGCAGCGGCGCTGACGGCGCGCATATCGCGGGCATCGAGGCGCTGCCGGACGCGATGGACAGCCTGAAACCGGACTGGATCTCCGGCGTCGGCCAGCTGCCGACGCGGCACGATTCCATGGCGGCGGGCGGAGCCGGCGTGGGTTACGTGTTGTTCGGCGAGCCGGACGCCCAGGGTGAACGGCCGTCGATGGAGGCCATCGCCGAGCGGCTGCACTGGTGGGCCGAATTGTTCGAGCCACCCTGTGTCGGCTACGCCGCCTCACTCGAGGAAGCGCGGGAATTTGCCGCATCCGGGGCCGATTTCGTGCTGGTCGGCGACTTCATCTGGGCCGATCCGCGGGGAGCGACGGCGGCATTGATGGACGCGGAGCTGGCGATCAGGCAGGGTTACGCCGCCATGCTGAACAAAGCCAAAGCCGAACAGGAATGACGCCGGAATGAAAATCCTGCGTTTCCTCACGATTGTGGCGGGTTGTGCGACCTGGGCCGGATGCGCGGTCGCACAGATCCAGCTGACGCCGCCTGCGCCCACCGCGCCGCCGAAGGCCAGCCCCGCCACGCCGCCAAAAGCGCTTGCGAAGCCACCGGCGCCCGTTGCCGCTAAGAAGGCCCCCGCGGTCAAACCCGCGGAAGCAGCGGACGGTCCCGTCGATCCCAATGCCGATCTGGTTTACGGCGCCTATCAGCGCGGCCAGTACAAGACCGCGTTCGACCTCGCCATGAAGCGCGCGCAGGAAAACAACGATCCCAAAGCCATGACCATGCTGGGCGAGCTCTACGCCAATGCCATGGGGGTCAAGCGCGACTATGCCAAGGCGGCGGAGTGGTATCAGCGCGCCGCCGAACGCGGCGACCGCGAGGCGATGTTCGCGCTGGCGATGCTGCGGCTGTCGGATCGCGGCAAGACCGGCAATCGCGACGAAGCCGCCAGATGGCTGGCGTCGTCCGCCAAGCTCGGCAATCCCAAGGCCGCCTATAATCTGGCGCTGCTCTATCTCGACGGCCAGACCTTCCCGCAAGATATAAGACGCGCCGCCGAATTGCTGCGCGTCGCCGCCGACGCCGGCAATCCGGAGGCGCAATACGCGCTGGCGACGTTCTATAAGGAAGGTACTGGCGTCGAGAAGAACCTCGACAAGGCGGTCCGGCTGCTGCAGGCGGCGGCGCTGGCCGAGAATGTCGATGCCGAGGTCGAATATGCCATCGCGCTGTATAATGGCACCGGAACCCCGAAGAATGAAGCCGCCGCCCTGGCGCTGCTGCGCAAGGCCTCGAAGCAGAACAGCCCGATCGCGCAGAACCGGCTGGCGCGGGTGCTGGCGTTGCGCACGGACACGGCGGAGCGGCTGGAAGGCCTGAAATGGCACATTGTCGCAAAAACGTCCGGCAAGGGCGATCTGATGCTCGACGAGATTCTCGCCAAGGCCACCCCGGAAGAGCGCAGCAGCGCCCAGGACGCCGCGCGAAAATGGCTCGGCACCCCGAAATGATCGGGCCTTGACGTTCAGCCTCTCGCAGGGCACCCATCGCCCAGCAAATCCCGCAACACTTAATTGAGACCTGACGCCCAGGTCGTCTTGAGCGCAATCATGATCAATTCAGCCCTGATGAACGTCATGGTGAAGGCGGCGCGCCGCGCCGGCCGCAGCCTCAAGCGCGACCTTGGCGAGATCGAGAATCTGCAGGTCTCGATGAAGGGCCCGGCGAATTTCGTCAGCCTGGCCGACAAGCGCGCCGAGGAGATGCTCTACACCGACCTCAACAAGGCGCGTCCCGGCTACGGCTTCCTCGGCGAGGAAGGCGGTAACCGCGAGGGCACCGACAAGAGCCATAGCTGGGTCGTCGATCCCTTGGACGGCACCACCAACTTCCTGCATGGCATCCCGCATTTCGCGGTCTCGATCGGCCTGCTGCGCGAGGGCGTCGCCATCGCCGGGCTGATCTACAACCCCGCCAATGACGAACTCTACATGGCTGAGAAAGGCTCTGGCGCGTTTCTCAACGACACCCGTTTGCGCGTCGCCGGCCGCAAGCAACTCAATGAATGCGTGATCGCCTGCGGCCTGCCGCATCTCGGCCGCGGCAACCACGAATTGTCACGCAAGGAAATGACGGCGCTGCAGCCGAAAGTCGCCGGCCTGCGTCGTTTCGGCGCCGCGTCGCTGGATATGGCCTATGTCGCCGCCGGCCGGCTCGACGGCTACTGGGAGCGCAATCTGCAGCCCTGGGATATCGCGGCGGGCATCGTGCTGATCAAGGAAGCCGGCGGCACCGTCGGCGACATCCATGGCGGCGACGTGCTGAAGACCTGCAACGTGGTCTGCGGCAATGAATTCGTGAACGGCGAGCTGACCCGGATCCTGAAGCCGCTTTAGTTTGGTCCCATAATCTTTTTGGTCCATGCGACAAACGAAAAGTCAAAACCAAACTAGATCGCAAAGAGAACGACAATACCGGCGAAAATGATGTTGCTGGTCAGACCCGCTAAGTTACCAATCCAAAACGCTGGCCAAGGT
>JACMOT010000427.1 GCA_014377915.1 Tardiphaga sp. | reverse complement strand
CGGATCGTAGGCCGGCGGGATGGGGTTCTGCGCGAAAGCGTGCAGGATGTCGGTGAGCATCAGCTCCTGATGCTGCTGCTCGTGGTTGAAGCCGACTTCCAGCAGCGGCACCAGCGAGGCCAGCTTGGCGTCATCGGTTTCGCTGAAGAATTTCAGCACGGCGGCATCGACATGGCGGCGATAGGCCGTGACCGCGTCGGCGCCGGGCCGGGTCAAGTGGCCGCGCTGGGCGCGGCCATGGCGCGGACCCGCCGAGACGTAATAGGAATTGAACAGATAGGCGTAATCGGGATGGTAGGGCGTATAGCCCGGGGCGTGGTCGCCGAGCAGGAACTGCTCCCAGAACCAGGTGACATGGGCGCGGTGCCATTTCGCCGGTGAGGCGTCAGGCATCGACTGCACCAGTTGGTCTTCAGCGGAAAGTGAAGCGGCGCGGCGTTCGGTTTCGTCGCGGACAGCCATGAAGGCTTGGCCCAGCCGCTGGGCCAGGGAGCCGGGTTCGGAGACCCATGACGCGGCAGGGGCGGTCATCGGGGCTGCGGCGGATGCTGGATTCGTCACAAAGATCTCCGGTTTTGGAGTGAACGCTTCTCTGGTGTTCAGGTTCCACGCAGGTTCTGTCCTAAATAGGCAATCCGGCCGGCGATGGAAGGCTCATCGTCATATGATTTGGCGAGTGGCCAGACCCGGTAAAAACGGTTGAAAATCAGCCCTATGGGCTGATGTAAGGCCGGCACGGCGCGATTCTGACGCCAGATTGACTTGGGGTGCGAAACAGTTTCGGCTACATATATGAGCAGCTGAAACGGCGCAGGCGCCGGGGACCGGGCTGCAACAGGAACACGATCATGAGCATTGAGCAATTCATCGAGAACGAAGTGAAGACCAACGACGTGGTGCTGTTCATGAAGGGCACGCCGCAGTTTCCGCAGTGTGGCTTCTCGGGCCAGGTGGTGCAGATCCTCGACCACGTCGGCGTTGGCTATAAGGGCCTCAACGTGCTGGAATCCGCCGAACTGCGCGACGGCATCAAGACCTATTCGAACTGGCCGACGATTCCGCAGCTTTACGTCAAGGGCGAGTTCGTCGGCGGCTGCGACATTATCCGCGAGATGTTCCAGGCGGGTGAGCTGCAGACTCTGATGGCCGAAAAGGGCGTCATCGCCGCGGCTCCAGCGGCCTGATTCTGGCTGGCGTTCAGCGCCACTCCCGTTCCCTAGACGCGATGCAGCACATGGTGCTGCGTCGCCGATCGGGGTCGCGGCGACTGGCACCAAGAGACGGTCCGCTTGTCGGTACTGGGCCAAATCAACCTGAGCCCGTCTCGCTTCGCTATCTGCAGCACATGATACCGTCCGATGCAAATAACATGAAGCGGACGCGCGCCACTTGTGTGCCTCCCTGTCGTCGCTAAACTTCCGGCAGACAGGCACAAGGAATGGCGATGATCTGGCGAGTCGGAATGCGCGCGCTGTTATGTGGCGCGCTGTTGCTGGCAGCCCTGCCGGCGCGCGCCGAGGATCGCTTCGCCGCCGAAGGCACCTTTGACATTCCTGCCGGCGCGCATTTTTCGCAGGGCAAACTCGCCAAAATCGGCGAGTTCTTCCGCGACCAGATCGCGGCCGGCAAGATTCCCGGCGCGGTGGTTCTGATTCAGCAGCACGGCAAACCGGTGTATTCCGAAGCCTTTGGCGTACAGGATGTCGTCAGCAAAAAGCGGATGTCCGACACGACCATCTTCCGTCTGCATTCGATGACCAAGGCGGTCACCAGTGTCGCGGCGATGATGCTGATCGAGCAGGGCAGGCTCCGGCTCGACGATCCCCTCTCGAAATACGTGCCGTCGTTCGCCAATGCCAAGGTCGGTGTCGAGAAGAAGCTGGAGAGCGGCGAGAAGGCGCTCGAGATTGTCGCGCCGAACCGGCCGGTGACCATCCGGGATCTGATGCTGCAGACCTCCGGCATCACCTATGGCTTCTACGGCGAAGGCATGGTGCGCCGCGCCTACGGCAATGCCGACATCTATGCCGGCGACTACGACAATGCGGAATTCGCCGACCGCATCGCGCAGCTGCCGCTGGCGGACCAGCCCGGCACGCTGTGGGACTATGGCCATTCCACCGACGTGCTCGGCCGCGTCATCGAGGTGGCGTCCGGCCAGTCGCTGTTCAACTATGAGCAAAGCGCGCTGCTCGGCCCGCTCGGCATGAAGGATACCGCGTTCTTCGTCACCCATGCCAACAGGCGCCGGCTGGCGCAGCCGGTGCCAGCCGATGCCGATTTTCGCGTCGGCAAGCGCAGCGGTCCCGACGTGTTCAAGAAATGGGAGTCCGGCGGCGGCGGCATGATCTCGACGCTGCATGATTTTTCGCGCTTCGCACAGATGCTGCTGAATGGCGGCGCGTTCGACGGCCGGCGCTACCTGTCGCCAGAGACGTTTGCCGACATGACCACCGACCATATCGGCAAGGATTCCGGCATCGCCCGCGACTATCTGTATTTTCCCGGTGACGGTTTTGGCTTTGGCTACGGATTTGGCGTCCGCACCGAGGCCGGCAATGCCAGGCCGCCGCCGCCGGGATCGCTGGGCGAGATCAAATGGGACGGCGCCAGCGGCTGCTATTTCGTCATCGATCGCAAACAGGATTTCTTCCTGGTGCTGCTGCAGCAGACCCCGTCGGAACGCCAGCGCATCCAGCGCACCGTGAAACTGTTGGTCTATGAAGCGCTGGAGCATTAACCGCCGCGGGCTGCTGCTGGCGCTGATGGCCACAAGCGTGGCGTCCAGCGGACCTAGCCAGGCCGCGGCCACGGCTCGCCCGCTGTCGCCCGACCTCGGCCGCGCGCTGGATTCCTATTTCGGCAACGAGATCTCCGCCGGCAAGATCCCGGGCGCGATCATACTGGTGCAGCAGCACGGCAGACCGGTATATTTCGAGAGCTTCGGCAGACGCGACGTCGCCAGTCCGATGGGCTCCGACGCGATCTTCCGGCTGTATTCGATGACCAAGCCGGTCACCTCGGTGGCGGCGATGATGCTGGTCGACGACGGCGGGCTCCGGCTCGACGATCCCGTGTCGAAATACATTCCGGCCTTCGCCGAGGCCAGGGTCGGCATCGACATGAAGACCGGCGACGAGCACGCCACCTCGGCTTTCGTCGCCCCGCGGCGCCCGATCACCATCCTCGATCTGCTGCGCCACACCTCCGGCATCACCTATGGCTTCTATGGCGACGACCCGGCGCGGCGCCGCTACGCGCAACTCGATCTCGCCAACAGCGATCTCGACAGCGCCGAATGGGCCGACCGTCTCGCGCGCCTGCCGCTCGCCGAGCAGCCCGGCACGCTATGGGACTACGGCCACTCCACCGATGTGCTCGGCCGTGTCATCGAGATCATCTCCGGCCAGTCGCTGTACGGCTTCCTGAAGCGCCGGCTGCTCGATCCGCTCGGTATGAAGGATACCTCGTTCTACGTCACCGACGAGAGCAAGCGTCCGCGCATTGCCGAACCCTTCGCCAATGACCGCATGGTCGGCCCGGTGGTCGGCATGCGCGATCCGCTCGAGATCAGGCGCTGGGAGGCCGGCGGCTCCGGCCTGGTCGGCACGCTCGGGGACTATGCGCGATTTGCGCAGATGCTGATCAATGGCGGAACGCTGGACGGTCGGCGCTATCTCGGCGTGACTACCGTCGCGGCGATGACCACCGATCAGATCGGCCCGGACAGTGGGGTGGGACGGGACTATTATTACTTCCCCGGCGACGGCAGCGGGTTTGGCCTCGGTTTTGCGGTGCGCACGAAAGAACTGGCAAACGAGCCCGGGCCGATCGGCGAATATCGCTGGGATGGCGTCGGCGGCACCTTCTTCTGGATCGATCCGAAGGATGACATGTTCGTCATCGTGATGATGCAAGCGCCGTCGCAGCGGGTACGGATCGAGAGCGAGGTGCGCAAGCTGGTCTACGGGGCGATGGAGTAGCTACGTACTGTCATTCCGGGTTCGCTCGAGCTTTCGCTTTCGCGCCCCGGAATGACAGTTAAGAACTACGCCGTCCTGACAATCTCCCGCACCAGTCCGAGCGTTTCCTCGATCATGTCAGCCGTCACATCGAGATGGGTGCAGGCGCGAATCCGGCCGTCCATCGTCGCCAGCAGCACGCCGCGCTGGCGCAGCGCCACGACCATGTCGGCGCCGGTGACACCGGCCTGCGCCGGATCGAAGAACACCAGATTGGTCTCCGGCGCCTGCACCATTATGCCGGGAATCTGCGACAGCCCGCCAGCCAGCGCGCGGGCATGGGCGTGGTCTTCCGTCAGGCGATCGACATGGTGGTCGAGTGAATACAGGCAACCGGCGGCGCTGAGGCCGGCCTGTCGCATCGAGCCGCCAAGTCGCTGTTTCCAGCGCCACACCTCGTCGATGAAGTCGCGCGAGCCGGCCATCGCGGCGCCGAGCGGCGCGCCGAGGCCTTTTGTGAAATCGATCCCCACCGAATCCCAGCCCTCCGACATGTTGCGCGCGCTGATCCCGGTGGCGACGCAGGCATTGAGCAGTCGGGCGCCGTCCATATGCGTCGCCATGGCATTCTCCCTCGCGATCGCCACGACCTCGTCGAGCGCGATTTTTTTCCAGATCGTGCCGCCGCCGATATTCGCGGTCTGCTCGACGCTGACCACGGTCTGCGGCGGCTCGTAGCGGCTGCGCGGATGCAGCGCGGCGCGCAGCGTCGCCGCCGTGAACTGGCCGCCTTCGCCATCGAGCGCGGTGACCTGAAAACCGCCGAGCGCGGCATGGGCGCCACCTTCGCGGCTGATCAGATGCGCGCTGCGATGCGCCAGGATCTCATCGCCGCGCCGCGCATGCACCAGGGTGGCGGCGACGTTGCACATGGTGCCGGACGGCATGAATACCGCCGCTTCCTTGCCGAGCAGGTTAGCGACGCGTTCGCACAGCGCGGTGACGGTTGGATCGTCGCCGATCTGCTCGTCGCCGCATTCCGCCTGCGCCATATACGCCCGCATCGCCGGCGTCGGCCGCGTCTGGGTGTCGGACAGCAGGTTGATGCGAACGGGCGTCTGCCTGGGATCGGTGGGCGTCGGTGTGTAGGTCATGCACAGTCCTTTCAGCCGTCATTGCGAGGTCAGGAAAAGCTGCCCCGCAGCTTTTGCCTCAGCGAAGCGAAGCGGCAATCCAGTGGGCTGCAATCGCTGTAAGAGCTGGATTGCTTCGTCGCAAGGGCTCCTCGCAATGACGGAGAGAAGCCGAAGCCCCAACAAAAAAGGCCCCGGAAAATCCGGGGCCTTGATCTCGTCAGCGCTGCTAGCGTTTAGCGCGAATAGAATTCGACGATCAGATGCGGCTCCATCTGCACGGCGAACGGAACGTCCGACAGCAGGGGGATGCGGATGAACTTGGCGGTCATCTTGCCGTGATCGGTTTCGACGTAATCCGGGGTGTCGCGTTCGCCGAGCGTCGAGGCTTCGAGCACGAAAGCGAGCTGCTTCGAGGATTCCTTGAGTTCGATCAGATCACCGATCTTGACCTTGTAGGAGGCGATGTTGACGCGCTTGCCGTTCACCTTGATGTGGCCGTGGTTGATGAACTGACGGGCCGCGAACATGGTGGCGACGAATTTGGCGCGATACACCACGGTGTCGAGCCGGCGCTCGAGCAGTCCGATCAGGTTTTCACCGGTGTCGCCCTTCATGCGGCCGGCTTCCACATAGATCGAGTGGAACTGGCGCTCGGAAATGTTGGCATAATAGCCCTTCAGCTTCTGCTTGGCGCGCAGCTGCACGCCGAAGTCGGAGAGCTTGCCCTTGCGGCGCTGGCCGTGCTGACCGGGGCCGTATTCGCGCTTGTTGACCGGCGATTTGGGACGACCCCAAATGTTCTGGCCCATGCGGCGGTCGATTTTATACTTGGCTTCACTACGCTTGGTCATCGCGTCCTCGATGTT
>JACMOT010000426.1 GCA_014377915.1 Tardiphaga sp. | reverse complement strand
GCCGGAGCCCACCATCACGAGGCCCGGCGACATCAGGCCGAGCCAGGCAGCCAGCGTGTTGAGGGCGCCATCGATCGCCAGCACCGGCGTCAGCAGCCCGAGCGCCAGGACCAGGCCGGGAAGCGCGTAGCCGGTCTGCGCAATCGCCAGCGAAAAATCGGTCAGCCGCGAGGCGCGCCAGCGCTGCGCGACGATAACAATCAGGCCGAGCAGCAGCGCGATGCCGGTGGCCACCGAGGCCAGCGCGATCGTCTGCCACGCGTCGCGCCACACCGAAGTGTCGGCCGAAAGCAGCCCGCGACGAAGCGTCTCGCGCAGCAGGTAGAGCAGCGGCACCGCGAAGCCGAGCAGGGCCGGCAGCAGGCAGGCCAGCAGAGCGAGCCAGGCTTTGACGCCGGTGAGTTGCGTGCGCGGCGCCAGCCGCGGGTTTTCCGCCGAGAACTCCACGCTGATTTCGCGGCGGCCGAACCGCTCCATGGCGATCAATACGGCGACGATCGCCAGCATGAACAGCGACAATTGCGCGGCACCGGCCAGGCTGCCGCGGTTCAGCCAGGTGGTGAAGATCGACACAGTCAGCGTCCGCACGCCGAGATATTCGCTGGCGCCGATATCGTTGAGCGTCTCCAGCGATACCAGCGCCAGCCCGATCGCCAGCGCCGGGCGCGCCATCGGCAATGATATCAACCGGAACGTGGTCCAGCGACCGGCGCCGAGCATTTTTGCCGCCTCGGCAAATTCGGCGCCGCGGTGCTGGAAGCTCGCTTGCGCTGACAGGTAGACATACGGGTACAGAACGAGGCCGATGATCAACACCGCGCCGGGCAGCGAGCGCAGGTTCGGCAGCCAGTTGATCGCGTCACGCAACGGCATCGCCGTGGCAAGCGCGCGGTGTACCAGGCCGAGCGGCTCGAACAGGTCGACATAGACATAGGCGGCGAGATAGGTCGGGATTGCCAGCGGCAGCGGCATCAGCCAGAGCAGCAGCGCGCGGCCGCGAAAGTCATGCGACGAGATCAGCCATGCCGAGCCGGTACCGATGCCCAGCGCAACGATCCCGACCCCGATCAACAGCAGGGCCGTATCGTGAAGCGCCTGCGGCAGCACATAGGCGATCAGATGCTGCCACAGTTCCGGCTCCGGCTGCAGCGCCAGCAGCGCGATGCTGATGACGGGCGCCGCGACGGCCATTGCGGTGACGGCGGCGATGGTGGTGGCGACCAGTGGAATACGGGAGTGGGTCACGAGTGATATTTTCTTTCCTTCTCCCCCAAGCGGAGAGGGGAAGGAAGAAGAGCGCTCCGCGCCGTTATCCTCAATTATCAAACCCGACCTTGTCGACCAGCGTCGCGGCGGCCTTGCGGTTGGCGGCGATGCTCGCGATCGGCGTCGGGTCGGCACTGAGCTTGCCATAGCCGGCGATGGTCGGATTGAGCGTGATGCCGGCGCGGACAGGGTATTCATAATTGGCGTCGGCATACATCTGCTGCGCGGTCTCGCCGACCAGCCAGTCGATCAGTCGCAACGCATTGGACTTGTTCGGCGCATGCCGGGCCAGCAGCACCGCGGAGAGGTTCACATGGGTGCCGCCGTCCGCGAAGGTCGGCAGGATCACCCGGGTGGCTTCCGCCCACGGCTTCTTCTCCGGATCGGCATTCATCATCAGCGCCCAGTAATAGGTGTTGCCGATGCCGAGGTCGCACTTGCCGGCGGCCACGTCGCGCGCGGTCTCGCGGTCGCCGCCCGATGGTTTTTGCGCGAGATTGTCCTTCACACCGCGCAGCCATTGCTCGGCTTTCGCCTCGCCATGCCGGGCGACATAGGCAGCGAACAGGCCGTTATTGTAGATGTGCTGGCCGGAGCGGATGCAGATCTTGCCCTTCCACTTGGGATCGGCGAGTTCCTCATAGGTGATGGCGCTTTGCGTGACGCGGTCCTTTGACGCGTAGATCACCCGCGCGCGCATCGAGATGCCGGCCCACTGGCCGGCGGGGTCGCGATATTGCGCCGGCACGATCTTGTCGATGGTTTCCGACGTGATGGTCTGCGTCACGCCGGCCTGTACGGCGTCATCGATGCGCCCGATATCCACCGTCAGTAGCACGTCGGCCGGGCTGTTACTGCCTTCGGCCTTGATGCGCTGCTCGAGGCCGGAAGAGGCCGAAATCACGTTGACCTTGACGCCGGTGTCCTTCGTGAACGCCTCGAAGATCGGCTGTACCAGTCTTGTTTCGCGATAGGTGTAGACGTTGACTTCTTCGGCGGCGCGCAGCGCCGGGGTGCCAAGCGCGATGAAGGCGACCGCGGAGGCCGCGGCAAGAATCTGGCGTGGGATCATGAACGGCTCCGGCAAGGCTGCGACAATGCCGAATGGAGTAGCGCAGCGGACCGCACGGCGGGCGTGACGGAATGTCGCGATTCGCCGGTTCTAGAGGGATTCCAAGCGGCGGGAATATGTGTAGTTACACTTCCCGTTCCTTCTCCCGCAGGGAGAAGGACGTTGTCGCTACGCTTTCACCATGGCATTGGCGAACAGCACTTCAATCAGCGTGCCGGCACCCGGCGCGGTCTTGATCTGGAAGCGGGCGCGGTTGGCTTCGACCAGCGCCCGGGTCAGCGACAGGCTGACGCCGGCCCCCTCCGATGACTGATCGGCCGGGGCGTGGTTGCTGAACGGCTCCAGCGCGGCGGCGAGTTCGCTGTCATTGAGGCTGTGCCCGGTGTCGCGCACCCGCAGCACCACCTCGCCGAAATCCGACAGCGCGGTGGAGACGATCACTTGGCCGCCGGGATTGGCGAGGTGGATCGAATTGCCGATCAGATTGAGCGCGATCTGGCGCAGCGCGCGGGCGTCGGCGACGATGGTCGGCAGTTGATGCGCCAGCGATGTACGAATGATGATGCGGCCGCGGTTGGCCTGCGGCTGCATCACCGCGACGCATTGCTCTACCATCTCGTTGAGGTTCTGCGTGGTGAAGGCGAGGTCGAGCTTGCCGGTCTCGATCCGGCTGAGGTCGAGGAGGTCGTTGACGATGGCGATGACGCGCTCGCCGGACGCCCGGATGTCCTTCATGTAT
>JACMOT010000045.1 GCA_014377915.1 Tardiphaga sp. | reverse complement strand
GGGCGCCGGGCCCGGCCCCGGCCCCGGGGGGCGGCATGGCGGAGATGCAAGGGCATCGCCTGAGAATGCCGCATTGCGTCCGGGACACCAGTAGTTCATCCTAACGGATCAGACTCTAGCTATCGAAGCCGACGAACACCGTCGCCTCCGCGACGGATTTTCGTTCCGACACCACCGCATTGGCCGGGAAGTTTTCATCCGGCCATCCCAGCGCGATGCTTTTCATGATCACCTGGTCGTCGGCGATGCCGGCGTGCTCGCGCACCACCGGGGACTGCATGATGCCCTGGCTGTTGATCACCGCGCCCAGCCCGCGCGACCAGGCGGCGTTGACCAGCGCGGTCGCCACGGCGCCGCAATCGAACGGCGTATCGTCGCTGCCGTCGAGGGCGCGGTCATAGGTCACGATCACGCAGACCGGCGCGTCGAACTGGCGGAAGCCGCGCAGCACCCAGTCCTGCCGCATCTCCTTGTCGTCGCGCGCGATCCCCATGGCGGAGAACAATTGCTTGGCGACACCGACCTGCCGGTCGCGGTGCTGGCCTGCGAAGGGCTGGCCGATGCGGAATTCGCGCGATTGCGGCACGCCGGCCACCATCCGCTCGGTGTTGCCGGCGCGGATCCGGTCGAGCGGTTCGCCGGTGACGACATAGAAATTCCACGGCTGGACGTTCATCGACGACGGCGCGCGCATCGCCAGGCCGATGATTTCCTCGATCAGCGCCCTTGGCACCGGATCGGGCTTGTAGCCGCGGATGCTGCGGCGCCCGAGGATGACGTCATCAAACTGCATGGCTCTTGGATTCCCGTATGAGGCCCGAACTGGCTTCGATAGTTGCGGTTTCCCCGAGCTTGCGCAAGATTGACGTGAGGTCGCTTAGTGCCCGCCGGTGCTTTAACGGTGGTCGGGACATTCGATATTTCGCGACCCGGCATGAAGTCGGCGACAGCCAGCTTCATGCCGGTCGAGGCGACGGCGTTGACCCGCTGAGGTATAGGGCGATGCTAAGCCGCCGCTCTGTGCCGCGCGATCTGGGCCCTGTAGAGTTCATACTCCTGCGCGATCGCGCTTGCCACGCTGGGCCGTGCCCGGTGCATGTCGTAATAGCGCTTGATCGCCGGCCATCGGTTGAGATCGATCGGCGGCAAGGCCGTGGTCCAGTTGAGTACCGTGACCAGATAGGCATCGGCGACGCTGAAACGGTCCAGCAGGTAGTCGCGGCCTTCGAGTTGCGCGTCGAGATAGTCCAGCAGCGGCAGACCCTTTTGCAACGCATAGGCCTTGACCTCCGCGGGCGCCGTCTCCGTAAGCAACGGGTTGAACAGACCCTTGTGCAGTTCGGTGCCGATGAAGCACAGCCATTGCTGCAGCCGGCTGCGGTCGAGCCCCGAGCCCGCCGCGATGGAGGAATCCGGGAAGCGGTCGGCGACGTATTGCAGGATCGCGGCGTTCTCCGTCAGCACGACGCCGTCGTCGGTGTGCAATGTCGGCACCAGACCGAGCGGGTTGACCGCGCGGAAATCCGAACCGTCCGACAGCACGCGCTTGGTCTTCGGATCGACTTCGAGGTAGGTCGCGGTCGCGCCGGCTTCATTGAGCGCAATGCGGGTGGCCATCGAACAGGCCATCGGCAGGAAATACAGATCCATGGGTGTCTCCGTTACTCGCGGCGTTGTGCAAACGCCGCTGGTTGATTTTTGTAACGTCTCGCATAATATGACCATCGTCAAGGAATTAAATGCGAAATGGTACAAAAAAAGACGTTAGCACCAAAGGCCGCGGCTTCCCTCGAGCCCAGGCGTCGTGGCCGGCCGCGGGCCTACGAGCCGGAGCAGGCGATCGGCCAGGCGCTGGCTCTGTACCGCAAGTCCGGTCTTGCCGCGACCTCGCTGGACGATCTGAGCGCCGCTACCG
>JACMOT010000425.1 GCA_014377915.1 Tardiphaga sp. | reverse complement strand
GGCCAGGTAGCCGTCGAGCCATTCCGGATAATCGCCGGCAATATGCGCCGGCGCGTCGGCCACGGTGCGCGACGACAATGCGGCATGCTCGGCATCCGACAGCGGCTCCGGCGAGAACCGGCCGCCATCGCACAGAGCGGCGATCGCCTCGACATCCATCTTGCGCTCGGCCTTCAGCATGCCGAGCACACGGGCGCGCGGCGTATCATTGTCCATGATCCAGGCGCTCGACGCCCGGCGCCGCAGCACGTCCCAGACCAGCCCGGAAATACCGGCGCGGTCGCCGGAGCCGGCATAGCGATGCGCTGTACCCCACTCCTTCAGCGCCTTGGCGGCAGGCACGCGCTGGGTGTCGATGGCCTCGATCAAATCGATCGCGGCGGAGAGTTTGGCGGCGGGAGTCATGGCAATCTTTCAACGGAGAACAAAGTGCGCCAGCGCGCTGTCACAGCAGGAACAGCATCCGCAGCGCGAAGTATAACCACATCGCCAGCAGCACCAGCGCACCGGCCACGAACGCCTGTGAACGGCCGTTGCCACCGAAGATGCCCGCCTGCAGGACGCGGACGACGGCGAATACCCAGGACAGCGCCACCAGCACCAGATCGATTTTTCGCAACGGCAGGCCGAGCGCGATCAGCGCGTAGAACAGCAGGTCGAGCTGCGAGGATTGATGCGGCAGCTCGCTGGCATCGTTGCGGCTGGCATTACCACCGCGGCGACCGGTCCAGAAGAACATTCCCAGCGTCAGCGCCACCAGCACGAATACCGGCAGCAGCACCATTTGAACCGACATCGAATTTAACTCCTGCACGCGAAGCCCGAGCTATAGACCGCGCACCCGTCGATGACAATTCGAGGCGGAGCACCCTGTCCACGAGTCGCCGCCGCAGCATCTAGCCCGTCGCCACGCCGAATTTGTCGCGAAACACCCGCTCGCCTTTCGGGGTGACGAGAACGGCCCGCGTCCCGTCGAGCCGCCTGGTCCATCCCTGGTCGAGACTGTGCGCGCAGAGCGCCGCGCCCAGCCCGCCGGCCAGATGCGGCCGTCGCTCGCTCCAGTCCAGGCAGGGGCGACACAGCACGCGACGGGAGCGGGCGTTGCGCCGCGCCAGCAACGGCGCCGTATCGACCCCGATGTCACCGAGGAAAGCCATGCCGGAACCTGTCAGAACGCCGGCCTCGCCGGTCAGTTCGATATGGCCTCGCGCCATCAGGGCGTCGGCCAGCGCCACCCCCAGCCGCCCGGCCAGATGATCATAGCAGGTGCGGGCCTTGCGCAGCGCCGCGTCGCGCGGCCCGGTCGAGAGCCGTGAACGGTCGGGCGCGAGATCCGCGGCCACCTGCATGATGCTTTCCAGCATCCGCGCCACCGATGCCGTCGCCAGCCGGTGATAGCGATGCCGGCCCTGGCGCTCGACGCTCAACAGCCCGGCCGTCGTCATCCGGCCCAGATGCCCGCTTGCCGTCTGCGGCGTGATCCCGGCGGCCTTTGCCAGTTCGGTCGCGGTCAGCGCGCGGCCGTCCATCAACGCGTGCAGCATGCTGGCGCGCGCCGGATCGCCCGACAGCGCTGCGATTTCGGCAAACATTGCTTGACTGGCCATGGCGTAGACCTCCTCGGTTTCACGGCATCCTAGGCCGGCCCGGCGAAAAATACTTCGGTAGCGGCCGAAGCATTTCGCGGCTTGAGATGCCATTGCTGGCACGACGGTCGGTGGACCGGAACCGGCACGGCGGGCGATCATGATGGGCGGCAGCACAACCTTGTTCTATGGCTGGCGCGTGGTCGCCGCGGCCTTCACGCTCGCCGTGTTCGGCTGGGGGCTCGGCTTCTATGGTCCGCCGATCTATCTGCACGCGGTACGCGAGGCGCGTGGCTGGTCGCTGACGCTGGTGTCGTGCGCGGTCACCATGCATTTCCTGTTTGGCGCCCTCGTGATTGCCAACCTGCCCCGGCTGTATCGAAATTTCGGCGTCCCTGCGATCAGCAAGGCCGGCGCCATCGCGCTGGCGTTCGGCATCACCGGCTGGGCGCTGGCCGAACAGCCCTGGCAATTATTCGCCGCGACGCTGTTGAGCGGTGCCGGCTGGGTTGCGCCCGGCGCCGCCGCGGTCAACGCCATCGTGGCGCCGTGGTTCGTGCGCAAGCGTCCGGCCGCGTTGGCACAGGCCTATAACGGCGCCAGCATCGGCGGCGTGATATTCTCCCCGCTGTGGGGCGCCGCGATCGGCTGGCTGGGATTTCCGCTGGCGGCGGCACTGATCGGCACGGTGATGGTTGTCGCGGTGTGGCTGCTGGCGGATGCGTTCTTCGCCCGATCTCCGCAACAGATGGGGTTGCGGCCGGATGGCGACCTCGCAGTGACACCGCCCATATCAATCACGTCGCCAGCGGCGCGTCCGCTTCCCGGCAAGCTGCTGTGGCGCGACGCACGCTTCCTCACGCTGGCCACGGGGATGGCCCTCGGGCTGTTCGCGCAAATCGGCCTGCTGGCGCATTTGTTCTCGCTACTGGTCCCGGCCATGGGGGCAGCGATCGCCGGCCTTGCCGCCGGCGCGGCCACCGCAGCCGCGATTGCCGGACGTTCCCTGGTCGGCTGGCTGATGCCGGTGGGCTGCGACCGCCGGCTGGTCGCCTGTGCCAGTTATCTGGTGCAGATCGCCGGCTCGCTGGCCTTTCTGCTCGCCGGCGGCGACAGCGTGCCGCTGCTGCTCATGGGCATCGTGCTGTTCGGCGCCGGGATCGGCAATGCGACCTCGTTGCCACCGCTGATCGCCCAGGTCGAGTTCGTCAGCGACGATTTGGCGCGCGTGGTCGCGCTGATTGTCGCGATCGGCCAGGCAACTTACGCCTTTGCGCCGGCGGCGTTTGGATTGATCCGCGAAGTGGCCCCCGCTGAAGGCGCGGCAGACGCCGCGCCTTGGCTGTTCGTGACGGCGGCGATCATCCAGGCCCTGGCGATCGCCGCCTTGCTCGGCAGCCGACGCTGCCGCTGATGGCGGGCTGCTAGACCTTGTCCGGCCCGACGCGCACCAGCTGCTTGCCGAAATTGCTGCCCTTGAGCAGCCCCATGAACGCGGTCGGCGCATTCTCCAGGCCGTCGGTGATGCATTCCTTGTACTTCACCTTGCCGTCCTTCACCCAGCCCGACATGTCGCGGAGAAAGTCGCCACGGCGGCTGGCGAAGTCGCTAACGATGAAGCCGCGGATGGCGAGCCGCTTGGTCAGGATGGTGCGCATCATCGACCCCGCCCATTTCGGCGTCGAGTCGGCGGTGTCGCTGTATTGCGCGATCAGGCCGCACACCGGAATGCGGGCGAAGAAGTTGAGCAGCGGAAACACCGCCTCGAACACCGCGCCGCCGACATTCTCGAAATACACATCGATGCCGTTCGGACAGGCCGCTTTCAGCTTGGCGGCGAAGTCCGGATCGCGATGGTCGATGCAGTCAGCGAAGCCGAGCTCGTTCTTGACGTAATCGCATTTGTCCTTGCCGCCGGCGATGCCGACCGCGCGGGCGCCCTTGATCATCGCGATCTGGCCGACCGCCGAACCGACCGCGCCGGAGGCCGCCGCCACCACCACCGTCTCGCCGGCCTTCGGCAGGCCGATGTCCAGGAGGCCGGTATAGGCGGTCATGCCGGGCATGCCGAGAATACCGACGGCGGTGGAGATCGGGCCGAGGCTGGTATCGACCTTGCGCACCATCTTGCCGTCGGCCACCGCCAGCGTCTGCCAGCCGGAATGCGCCAGCACGATATCGCCGGGGGCGAGGTCGGCGAAATTGGAAGCGATCACCTCGCAGACGGTGCCGCCTTCCATCACGCCATCGAGCGGCACCGGCGCCGAATAGGAGGCCGCATCATTCATGCGCCCGCGCATATAGGGATCGAGCGACAGCCAGATCGTGCGCAGCAGCACCTGCCCCTCGCCCGGAACGGGTGCCACATAATCCTCGAGGCGGAAATCGGAGGGCTTCGGCTCACCCTTCGGGCGAGCAGCGAGCGCGATGCGCTTGGCGGATACGGACATGAAATTTCCCTGAGTGCTGCGTTTGCTGAGTTTCTTGGACGACGCCACAAAAAAGCGGCGCGCGAAAACTCGCGCGCCGCGTGATCGACGTCAAGAGAGGCATCAGGCCGCGGTGATCTTGCCCAGCACCGCGTCGAACGCGGCCGCGGCGCCGTCGAGATCCTTGAAGGCGAGCCCGCCATCGGCCGACTGCTTCTGCGCGGCGGTCGCGGTCGGGCGGATGTCCGCGACCGGCCTGCCGCCATCGAGCATGGTCAGCGGCGCGATCACCTGGAATTCATGTTCGTCGACCGCCTGGTCCTTGAGCAGGAACACGCTCAGCGAAACAATGTCCTTGCCGACGCGGTAGGAGATGTAGCGATCGACCGCCACCGAGCCGTCGCGCTGCATGCCGCCGAGCTTCGCAAAGCCCTTGGCGTCGAGCAGCTTGTGCGACTTGAAGCCCTTCACGCCGACCGACTTGGCCTTCGCGGTCTCTTCGCTGAGATCGTACTTTCCGGCCATCGCCTTACCGACCACCGCGAGTTGCTCCGACATGTCGTGCTCGAACTGCTTCGACGGGCTGCGCGCCGCGCCGGCCTTGCGCGGCTTGTTCGCACTGCGCTTCTCCAGTTCGGCATCGCATTTGGTGACCAGCTCGGCCACTTCCTTGCGCTCTGCGTTGACGCGCAGGTTTTTCAAATCCTGGTTTGAGAGCGCGGCAACGCGCTCGTCCGTCCAATCGACCATGATATCCAACATTCTTTCTGGCGTAAGCGAGATGATTCTCGAAAAATGCGCGTCACACGCCGCGGCAACACGCGGGCGAATGGCTGCGCCAGGCAGCGTGGGTGACGCAGGTACAATAGCGCCTTATGGCGCTATTGTACGGTTCTATTTGGGCAAGTGCCTTACAAGCCACCCGGATAGTTAGGGCTTTCGCGCGTAATTGTCACGTCGTGCACGTGGCTTTCGCGCAGGCCGGCGCTGGTAATGCGGACGAATTCCGCCTTTTGATGGAAGTCGGCGAGGTTCTTGGCGCCGACATAGCCCATCGCGGCGCGCAAACCGCCGGCGAGCTGGTGCATCACGTTACCGACCGGCCCCTTATAGGCCACCTGGCCCTCGACGCCTTCCGGCACCAGTTTCAGCGAGTCCTTGATGTCCTGCTGGAAGTAGCGGTCGGCCGAGCCGCGCGCCATCGCGCCGACCGAGCCCATGCCACGATAGGCCTT
>JACMOT010000424.1 GCA_014377915.1 Tardiphaga sp. | reverse complement strand
CGCCGGCTATCCCGCGATCTATCTGCCGGCCGGTCCCATGCTGCGCGGCAACTGGAAGGCCAAGACGCTGGGCTCCGGTTCGGACGCCTGGAAATACTGGGACGAGCGCCGCGCCGGCAAGATTTCCGACAAGGAATGGGTCGAGGTCGAGGGCGGGATCGCGCGTAGCTACGGGACCTGCATGACCATGGGGACGGCCTCGACCATGACGGCGATCGCGGAGTCGATCGGCATGACGCTGCCCGGCGCGTCGTCGATCCCGGCCGCCGACGCCGGCCATATCCGCATGGCCAGTGAATGTGGCCGCCGCATTGTCGAGATGGTGTGGGAGGATCTCACCCCCGACAAGATCCAGACTCGAAAGGCGTTCGAGAATGCCATCGTGGTGGCGATGGCGATGGGCTGTTCGACCAATGCGATCATCCATCTGATCGCGCAGGGGCGTCGTGCCGGCCAGGACATCGGCCTCGATGATTTCGAGCTTGCCTCCCGCAAGGTGCCGGTCATCGCCAATGTCCGGCCGTCCGGCGACAAATATCTGATGGAAGACTTTTTCTACGCCGGCGGGCTGCCGGGGTTGATGAGCCGCATCAAGGATCATCTGCATCTCGACGTCATGACCGTCACGGGCAAGACGCTGGGCGAAAACATCGCCGATGCCGAAGTCTATAATGACGACGTCATCCGCACCGTCGATACCGCGATCTATGCCGAGGGCGCACTAGCGGTGCTGAAGGGCAATCTGGCGCCGGACGGCTGCGTCATCAAGCCCTCGGCCTGCGAGCCGCGCTTTTTGAAGCATACCGGCCCGGCGATGGTGTTCGACGATTACCCGTCGATGAAGAAGGCGATCGATGACGACAATCTCGACGTCACCGCCGACCATGTGCTGATCCTGCGCAATGCCGGGCCGCAGGGCGGGCCGGGCATGCCGGAATGGGGCATGCTGCCGATCCCGAAGAAGCTGGTGAAACAGGGCGTGCGCGACATGGTGCGATTGAGCGACGCGCGGATGAGCGGCACCAGCTATGGCGCCTGCATCCTGCACGTGGCGCCGGAATCCTTCATCGGCGGGCCGCTGGCGCTGGTCGAGAATGGCGACATGATCAGCCTCGATGTCGATGCCCGCACCATCAACCTCGACATTTCGGACGACGAGTTGGCGCGACGGCGCGCGGCCTGGAAAGCACCGGAGCGCAATTACGAGCGCGGCTATGGCTGGATGTTCACCAAGCACATCCAGCAGGCCAATGAAGGCTGCGACTTCGACTTTCTGAAAACGGATTTTGGCGCGCCGGTGAAGGAACCCGTGATTTACTGACCTCACACTTAGGTCGTTCCGGGGCGCGAGGGCGAAGCCCGAGCGAACCCGGAACCTCGAGCTATTTGGAACTCGTCGGGATTCCGGATTCGCGGTCGGCTGGCGCCGCCCGCGCCCCGGAATGACGAATTAACCTGCAAGAATCTGGAGCCCTCCATGAGCAAACTCTCTGATGCCACCCGCGCCAAACTGAAAACCATTTCCACCGCCACGGTGGCGACAGCGCTCTACAAGCGCGGCTTTCGCAACCAGTGCATCCAGGACGTCCATCCGCTCGGGCCGGATCAGCCGACGCTGGTCGGCGAAGCCTTCACGCTGCGCTACATGCCGGCGCGGGAAGATCTCAACAAGCTCGAAGTGTTTCGCGATCGCAACCATCCGCAGCGCAAGGCGGTCGAGGATTGCCCCCCTGGCGCCGTGCTGGTGATGGACAGCCGCAAGGATGCGCGTGCCGCCTCCGCCGGTGCCATTCTGGTGACGCGTCTTATGAAGCGCGGCTGCGCCGGCGTGATCACCGATGGCGGCTTTCGCGATTCCGTCGAGATCGGCAAGCTCGGTTTTCCCGCCTATCACCATCGCCCGAGCGCGCCGACCAATCTGACGCTTCATCAGGCGATCGAGATCAACGGCCCGATCGGCTGCGGCGACGCTCCGGTGTTCCCCGGCGACGTCATTCTCGGAGACAGCGACGGCGTGATCGTCATCCCCGCGCATCTTGCGGACGAGATCGCCAGCGAGGCATTCGAGATGACCGCGTTCGAGGATTTTGTCACCGAGCAGGTCAATGCCGGGAGATCGATCCTCGGACTCTATCCCGCGACCGACGATCAGACGCTGGTCGATTTCGCGGCGTGGCGGAAGAAGAACGGCAGGTAGACGCCGTCATTCCGGGACGCGAGGGCGCAGCCCGAGCGAACCCGGAATCTGGATATGACATGAACATCTCGAGATTCCGGGTTCGCAGTCGGCTGGCGCAGCCCGCGCTCCGGAATGATAGCCAAACCCGCTACGCCTTCTCCAGCACCCGTCGGATCTTGTACGCCAGCGCCTGGCGCGTATACGGCTTCGGCAACAGTTCGACGCCAGCGTCGAGGCGGCCGCCATGGACAATGGCATTTTCGGTGTAGCCGGAGGTGAACAATACCGTGAGATCGGGCAATAGCTGCTTAACCTTGCGCGCCAGTTCCGGGCTTTTCAGCGGGCCGGGCATCACCACGTCGGTGAACAACAGGTCGATCGGCACGCCGCTTTCGACAATGCGCAACGCGCTGGCGGCGTCATGCGCGGTCAGAACGCGGTAGCCAAGCTCGGTCAGCAGGTCGACGGCGACAGCGCGCACCCCCTCGTCATCCTCGGCGATCAGCACGGTCTCCTTGCCACCGACAATCTCGACATCGTCGACCGGCGCAATCACATCCTCGCTCTGGTCGGCACGCGGCAGATACAGCTTGATGGTGGTACCCTGGCCGATTTCGCTGTAGATCTTGACGTGCCCGTTGGACTGCTTGACGAAGCCATAGACCATCGACAGTCCGAGCCCGGTGCCGCGGCCTTCCGGTTTGGTGGAGAAGAACGGCTCGAATACCCGGGCCAGCACGTCCGGTGACATCCCGCTGCCGGTGTCGGTGACGGCGAGTACTACATATTGGCCAGGCGTCACTTCCCCATGCTTGCGGGCGTAGGCGTCGTCGAGATAGGCATTGCCGACCTCGATGGTCAGCTTTCCGGCATCGTGCATGGCGTCGCGCGCATTGATCGCCAGGTTCAACAACGCGTTTTCGACCTGTCCCGGATCGATCAGCGTATTCCACAGTCCGCCGGACACGATGGTCTCGATTTCGACCGCCTCGCCGAGCGAGCGTCGCAGCATCTCGTCCATGCCGGTGACCAGCCGGCCGATATTGATCACCTTCGGCTCCAGCGCCTGGCGGCGTCCGAACGCCAGCAACTGGCTGGCCAGCTTGGCGCCACGGTCGACCGCGGCATTGGCATTGTCGACGCGGCGCCGCGCCCTGGCATTGCCGCCGATGTCGCGGCCGAGCAGTTGCAGATTTCCCGAGATCACCTGCAGCAGATTGTTGAAGTCGTGCGCGACGCCGCCGGTGAGCTGGCCGACGGCTTCCATCTTCTGCGACTGTCGCAGGATTGCTTCGCTCTCGCGCAATTCAGCGGTGCGCGCCTCGACCTGCTGTTCCAGCGAGGCGGCCAGTCTGCGCAGATCCTGTTCGGCGCGGCGGCGCTCGATCGCGGTGCGGGTGCGCTCAGCCACATCGCGGATCAGATCGAGTTCGTCGGCGCTCCATTGGCGGGCTTCCGCATGGTTGAGATATAGCAGCGCGACGAAGCCGCCTTGTTCGGTGACCGGCATATTGACGAAAGACTGCGCGCTGATCGCCTTCAGCGCGTCGGCGCCCGCGGCGGTACGCGGATCGCGATAGGCGTCGGCGATGGCCACGGTTTCGCCGCGACGCAGGTTCTCGATATAGGAGCCGTAATCGCGAAACTGCAGCACGCCGGCGAGGCTCTTGATGCCCGGCGCATTCCAGTCGCGGTTGATCAGGATGGTCTCGGTGGCGGGGTTGATGGTGCCGTAGCCAGCGCGGCTGACACCCAGTGTAGTGCCGAGAATTTGCGCGGCGGCGAACGACATTTCCGCGAGATCGTCGAGATCGCGCAGTCGGTCGTTCAGCGCCACCCGCGCGCTCTGTCGCAGGTCGGCCAGCTTGCGCTCGGTGACGTCGATCGCCGCGCCCGGCAGCCGCACGGCGGTGCCATCGGCGTCGCGGATGACCTGGCCGCGCGCCAGGATCCAGCGCTCGGAGCCGTCAGGCTGGCGCAGGCGGTATTCGCTGGAAAAAGTGCCGTTGCCGTTGATCGCCTGTTTCAGCGCGGCGTCGAAGGCTGGCTGGTCGTCCGGGTTGAAGCCCTTGATATAGGCCGCGAGCGGCGCGCCGCGCTTCGCCAGCGCGACATCGACGTTATAGATGCGGGCGAAGTTGGCGTCGGAATGCACGATATCGGTGGTCAGGTCCCAGTCCCAGACGCCGACCATGTCGGAGGCGCCCAGCGCGGCGGTGAGCCGCTCCTCGCTGCGGGCGAGGCGCTGTTCGGTCGCGATCAGGGCGGAGATGTCGGCGTCCCGACTGATCAGCGCGCGGCGCAATGCTGCGCAGACGGCGACGACAAAACCGCCGACCAGCGCATAGAGCGCGGCGCCCATCCATGAACTGGAGGAAACAGTATCGCCGGAGAACAGCCAGGTTGCGATCAGCGCCGATGCGGCGGTGGCATACAGGCCAGGCGCCAGGCCCAGACCGAAGGCCACCGCCATCAGGACCGGGAAGAAGGGCAAATACGGCACACCGGTCACCGGCAGCGCCCCCCGCACCAGCGCCGCGAGCAGCACGGCAAGGGTCGACAAACCATAGCTGGCCGCCAGCGGCAGCTCCGATGTGAGGAGCATGCGCAGCAAGCGGTCTGACGGAGAGAGGCGGGTCAGGGGACACTTCCGATGACAGGGGTGGACGGGAAAACAGCAGGGCTACTATCAGTAATCAAATTCACCGTCACTTTGCGCGGCTGTCAATCGGCTGGTGATGGATATTGCCGTTGCCAGGGAACCCGGCTCTGTTTTACGGCTTATGCAGAATGCGCCGTTCGGTGCGCGGACAACCCAGGCGGGCAGATGATGCGACCGTTAATGATCGCTATCGGGATCACGCTGATCGCCGCAAATCCGTTGATCGCAGCCGAACTCAGCGCCGACGCCATCAACGCCGCGAATTTTACCGGAAAACCGCCGTCGGACAGCAAGTTCAGCCCGCTCGCTGTGAAGGTGCAGGTGCTGCTCGATCGTGCGCATTTTTCGCCCGGCGAGATCGATGGTCTGTTCGGCGACAATGTCGAGAAGGCACTGCTGGCCTTTGCCGAGGCCAACAGCCTGCCATCCGCAAAGGTGCTGACGCCGGAGATCTGGGCCCGGCTGCAGAGCGCGGCCGGCGACCCCGTGATGGCGGATTACGTCCTCACTGAGAAGGATGTAAAGGGACCCTATCTCGACAAGCTTCCGGTCAGGATGGAAGAAATGAAGTCGCTGGAACGGCTCGACTACACCAGCGCCAGGGAAGCGCTCAGCGAACGTTTCCATATGAGCCAGGATCTGCTCGAGGAGCTCAATCCGAAACAGAAATTCGATCACGCCGGAGACCGCATCGCCATCGTCAATCTGCCGCGTCAGAAACCGGTCAAGGTGACGCGCATCGAGGTCGACAAGGTCCGCCAGACCGTCAAGGCGTTTGCCAGGGACGGCGGGTTGGTGGCGTTCTACCCCGCCAGCGTCGGCAGCGAGGAAAAGCCGACGCCGTCGGGCATTCTGAAGGTCACGTCGGTGCACGCCAATCCGACCTATCGCTATGATCCGAAATACAAGTTCAAGGGCGTGGAAGCGACAAAACCGTTCACTATCGAGGGCGGTCCGAACAATCCGGTAGGCAGCACCTGGATCGGCCTGTCACAGGCCAGCTATGGCATCCACGGCACATCAGACCCGTCGCGGGTCAGCAAGAGCGACTCGCATGGCTGCGTACGGCTGACCAATTGGGACGTCGCGCGGCTCGGTGAGTCCGTGAAGAAGGGCGTCGAAGTGAGCTTCGTTGACGGCAAGCAGGCGGTGAAATAGATCGCGGCATTACACCCGTTATTGAGGCAGTCGCTGCCGCTTTTGTAGTTCCTCGCGCTGTTGCTGTTGTCGAATTCGCCGGCTAGGCTCGACGCATCTGATGGAGGAAGTGCGCTTGACCGACGCTGACGACAGCAAGATTTCGCAGGATCGCCGCCAGGCGCTTCGCTATGCCCTGACGATCGGCAGCGGCGCGGCGCTGGCATCCACGCTAACCAGCCCGGCATCGGCGCAAGGCGCGGACAACACGCTTGACCGCATTCGCGCCAGCAAGGTGCTGCGCATCGCGGTGCTACCCGGCGAACTGCCCTATTTCAGCAAGGATCTCGCCACCGGCACGTGGTCGGGCTTTTCGATCGAGATGGCCAATGACATCGCCAAGCTGCTCGACGTCAAACTCGAATATACGGAATCCACTTACGGCAATACGGTGCTCGACCTACAGTCGAACAAGATCGACCTCGGTTTTGCCCTCAATCCGACGCCGCAGCGCGCGCTGGTGATCGATTTTTGCGGCACCGTGTTCCAGCATCCGTTTGGCGCGATGCTGAAGAAGGGCCTTGAGGCCAAGACCTGGGCGGACATCAACAAGCCTGGCATCACCATCGCCGTCGATGTCGGTTCCGCCAATGAGACGGTGGCGCGCCGGTTCGCGCCGAATGCCACCATCAAGTCGCTGAAGTCGCGCGATGAAGTGATGCTGGAGATGTCGTCGGGGCGGGTCGATTGCGTGGTCAATGCGCTGGTGCTGGGCCTGACGGCGATCGCCAAGAACCCCAGCCTGGGTACCTACCGGATCCTGCAATCGCCGTCGGTCGCGATTCCGAGCAGCATGGGGGTACGGCGTGAACCCGACAAGCGCTGGCGTGATTTTCTCGCGGTGTGGGTCGAATACAATCGCGGCATCGGGCAGATGCGCGAATGGTTTCTGAAGGGACTGTCGCTCACCGGCGTCAAGCCGGAAGACGTGCCGGGCGAGCTGGTGATCTGAGGGGAGTTTGATCCTCACCACGAGGTCGGCGGGTGGGCTGATAGCAGCGTTGCTCGAAAGCTGCCGTTGCGCGCTCATGCCCTGTCGTAACTCATGCCGTTTTCGAACCGTCGCGCCAGGTAGGTGGCGGGGAACAGCATGGCGAAGTAGATCAGCGCCACGATCGTATAGACCTCGAGCGGCCGATAGGTGTCGGCGTTGATCAGCGTGGCGTTATAGACTAGGTCCGGCACGGCAATGATGGATACCAGCGAGGTGTTCTTGAGCTGTGTCACGGACTGATTGACGTAGGGCGCCAGCATCGGCTTCAGCGCCTGCGGCAGGATCACCAGCCGCAGCACCTGCCAGGGCCGCAGGCCCAGCGCGCGTGCGGCGTCCCATTGTCCGCGCTGGATGCTCTCGATGCTGCCGCGGACGATCTCGGCGTAGAAAGCGCCGCCATAGAGCGACAGCACGCTGATCGCGGCGGCATGCGCCGGGATGTTGATCCCGATGATCACCGGCAGGGCATAATAGAACCAGATGATCTGCACCAGCAGCGGCGTACAGCGAAACAGCTCGATATAGGTCAGCAGCAGCCAGTCGATCACCGGCAGGCGCCGGAGGCGAAGGATGCCGACGGCGAGGCCAATCGCGCTGCCGATCAGGATCGTGCCGATCGTGTAGTCGAGGGTCCAGCCGATGCCGAGCCAGAACAAATGGCTGTATTTGCCGAGGATGGCAAAATCCCAGACGTAGTTCATGGCTGACGCCGCTTGGCCGCGATGCTCCGGCTGGCCGGTCTTTTCTTGCGGGGCATCAGAGGTACCGGGCCGGCGAAAAGGCGCTGGTATCGAATGGCGGCGCCGCGCCGGCGATCATCGCGGCGATCGCCACGCCCGAGGCGGGGCCGGTGGTGAAGCCGATGTGCTGGTGGCCGAACGACAGCCACAGGCCGGGATGTCGCGGCGCGGGGCCGATCATCGGCAGGCTGTCGGGCAGCGTCGGCCGCGCGCCCCGCCACGGCTCGCCAACCGCCTCGCCGAATTCGAGCACGCCGCGGGCCAGCGGCAGCGCGGCGTCGAGCTGGGCGAAGGAAGAGGGCGCGTCGCGCCCGGTCAGCTCGACGCCGGTGGTCAGGCGAATGCCCTGTTCCATCGGGGTCAGCACAAAGCCGCCTTCAAGGTCGTGAATCGGTCGCCGCAGGGAACGCGGCAGGGTTGGCTGGAAATGCTGATGATAGCCGCGCTCAAACGCCATCGGCACCTGGTAGCCGAGCGGGCGCAGCAGGTCGGCGGACCACGGCCCCAGCGCCACCACGACATGGCGTGCCGTGAGTTCGCCATCCGGCAGCGGCACCCGCCAGCCGTCGCCTTCGGGGACGATCGCGGTGATCTCGGCCTGCCGGATCTGGCCGCCGATGCCGGCAAACATCCGCGCATAGGCCTTGACCACTTCGCCCGGCGAATCGACCGACGCTGTATCGCTGTGCAGTAGCGCGGTGGTGTAGACCGGCAGAAGGTTTGGCTCGAGCGCGGAGATGGCCTGGCGATCGAGCAGCTCGCTGCCGATGCCGTATCCGGCCAGAAAGGCCTGCTCGGCCTTGGCCGCCGCGCTGCCGTCACTGCGCCAGACCTTCAGCCAGCCGGTCTCGCGAATGCGATGGCCCGCATCGGCCTGGACGATCCACTCCCGGTGCAGCTTGAGCGTGGCGACCGAGAGGCTGTGCAGGGAATCGGCGCGCGGCCTGGTTCGGGAAGGAATGGCGTTGGCCAGAAAGCGGGCCAGCCAGCCGACATTTCGGACGGCCCAAGCGGGATCCCAGCGCAGCGCCGGATGTTGGTTCGACAGATATTTCGGCAGCATCGACCACAGCGCCGGCTTGTTCAGCGGCAGGATCGAGCCGCTGCTGAGCACGCCGGAATTGCCATAGGAGGTCTCGGAGCCCGGCTCGCGCCGGTCGAGCAGGATGACCGAGAGGCCACGCTGCTGCGCGGCATAGGCCGCCGACACGCCGACGATGCCGGCGCCGAGGACGATCACGTCCGCTCGTTTGCCCGTTCCGTTTTCCGACATCGCTTGGACCTCAAAGACTCACCATTCGAGAATCGAAAGGCAACTAACGTGCCGTTTGGCCGCGTCAGCAATTGTTTGGGCCAAAGCGGTCATGGCATGGACCTTAGCCGCGAAAATCCCGCACCCGTTTCACCATCTGCTCGACATGGGCAATCGGGGTTTCCGGCTGGATGCCGTGGCCAAGGTTGAAGATGAAACGGCCGGAAGCGTAATTGGCCAGCACGTCGTCGATCGCGCGGTCCAGCGCCTCGCCGCCGGCGATCAGTACCAGCGGGTCAAGATTGCCCTGAACCGCGACCTTGCTCTGCACGCGCTCGCGGATGAAGGCGGGCTCCGCGGCCCAGTCGATGCTGACAGCGTCAATGCCGGTCGCTTCGACATAATCCGGCAGCTGCGCGCCGGCACCGCGCGGAAAGCCGATGATCTTCGTGCCCGGCGCCTTGGCGCGCACGCCGTCGACGATGCGTTTGGTCGGCTCGACCGACCAGCGCTGGAATTCGCGCGGCGGCAGCACGCCGGCCCAGGTGTCGAAAATCTGCAACACGTCGGCGCCAGCCTTGAGCTGGCTGAGCAGATAGGTGATCGAGTTCTCCACAATGGCGTCGATGATTTTAGCGAAGGCTTCGGGATGGCGGTAGGCCATCATCCGCGCCGGCGCCTGGTCCGGCGTGCCCTTGCCCGCCACCATATAGGTCGCCACCGTCCATGGCGCGCCGCAGAAGCCGATCAGCGTGATTTTCGGGTCGAGCGCGGCGCGAACCCTGCGCAGCGCTTCATAGACCGGCTCGAGCTTTGCGAAGTCGGCCTGCGGGTTCAGCGTCGCCACCTGTTCCGGCGTGTCCAGCGGATCGAGCCGCGGGCCCTCGCCGACCTCGAAGCGCACCGAGCGGCCCAGCGCATAGGGGATCACCAGGATGTCCGAGAAGATGATCGCGGCATCGAAGCCGAACCGCCGGATCGGCTGCAGCGTCACTTCGGCGGCAAAATGGGGATTGAAGCAGAGGCCGAGAAAGCCGCCGGCCTGGGCGCGGACTTCGCGATATTCCGGCAGATAACGTCCGGCCTGCCGCATCATCCACAGCGGGGGGACATTCTGGCGATGGCCGTGAAGGACGTGGAGATAGGGTTTGGCGGTCGGGGACTGGGTCAAGGGGCGGTTTCCGGGTTTGCGACGGCGCGGATCGTGGTTTTCTGATACGGCTCTTGACGCGGCAAGTACATACTGCAGCGCGCCAAACCCCGTTGAGATACCTCAATGCGCCGGCGCTGGAAAAGTCGCGTTCATTGACGTAACAACGCCCCATGGACCAAAT
>JACMOT010000423.1 GCA_014377915.1 Tardiphaga sp. | reverse complement strand
TAGCGCGTCTCCCATCCCCCTGCTCGCCATTTCCGACCTCCGCGCCTCCTACGGCAAGATCGGGGCGCTGCGTGGCGTCGATCTCAGCATCGCCAGAAGCGAGATCGTGGCGCTGATCGGCGCCAATGGCGCCGGCAAGTCGACGCTGATGATGACCATCTTCGGCAAGCCCCGCGCGCGGTCCGGTGTCATCACCTATGACGGCGTCGACATCACCGGACTGCCGACCCACCAGATCGCCCGGCTGCGCATCGCCCAGTCGCCGGAGGGCCGCCGCATCTTTCCGCGCATGAGCGTGGCGGATAACCTGCAGATGGGCGCCCACGTCAACGAGAGCAGCGCCGCTGGACGCGCCACCAGCCTCGACAAGGTGCTGACGCTGTTTCCGCGGCTCAAGGAGCGCATGTTCCAGCGCGGCGGCACGCTGTCCGGCGGCGAGCAGCAGATGCTGGCGATCGGCCGCGCGCTGATGTCGAGGCCGCGGCTGCTGCTGCTCGACGAGCCCTCGCTGGGCCTGGCGCCCCTGATCTCCAAGCAGATTTTCGACGCCATCCGGGTGCTCAACCAGCAGGACGGCCTCACCGTCCTGATCGTCGAGCAGAACGCCAACCACGCGCTGCGCCTCGCACACCGCGGCTACGTCATGGTCAACGGCCTGATCACACTGTCCGGCACCGGGGCGGAATTGCTGAAAGCCCCCGAGATCCGCTCCGCCTATCTCGAGGGCGGGCGGAAGGCCTGAAACCACGTTCCCCGGACGCGATGCAATACGAAGTATTGCGTCGCAGATCCGGGGCCCCGGTGACCCCCGCGCAAACCGGGATCCCGGATCTGCGCAGCAGCGTAAGGGACGCTGCAGCGCGTCCGGGAAACACGAGAAGCATTTGCTTTTTCCTGCTGCGGCAAGATGTGGCTGTGACAGGCAAAATTTTGCCCATGACTTGGCCCCCAAATCAGCCGACAATACCGCCGCATTCACACCCGGCCCGGCGCCGGTCCCCAGAGCATCGTGAGGATCCCGACATGAAACCATTCAAGCTCATTGGCCTGGCCTTTGCCGCGTCGCTGCTATCGCAGGCTGCCTTCGCGCAGGACATCAACGTCGCGGTGGCGGGTCCGATGACCGGCGGTGAGTCGGCCTTCGGCCGGCAGATGAAGAACGGCGCCGAGCAGGCGGTCGAGGACCCCAATGCCGCCGGTGGCGTGCTCAGCAAGAAACTGGCGCTGCAGGTCGGCGACGATGCCTGCGATCCCAAGCAGGCACGCTCGGTCGCGGAAAAGATCGCCAGTTCCAAGGTGCCGTTCGTCGCCGGGCATTTCTGCTCGTCATCGTCGATCCCGGCCTCGGAAGCCTATGCCGACGGCAACGTGCTGCAGATCACCCCGGCCTCCACCAATCCGCTGTTCACCGAGCGCAAGCTGTGGAACGTGCTGCGGGTCTGCGGCCGTGACGACCAGCAGGGCCTGGTCGCCGCCGACTACATCGCCAAGAACTATCAGGGCAAGAACGTCGCGATCCTCAACGACAAGACCACCTACGGCAAGGGTCTCGCCGACGAGACCAAGAAGGCGCTCAACAAGGCCGGCGTCACCGAGAAGATGTTCGAGAGCTACAACAAGGGCGACAAGGATTTCAACTCGATCGTGTCGCGGCTGAAGCGCGACAACATCGATCTGGTCTATGTCGGCGGCTACCATCAGGAAGCCGGCCTGATCCTGCGCCAGATGCGCGACCAGGGCCTCAAGACCGTGCTGATGGCCGGCGATGCCATGAACGACAAGGAATTCTCCTCGATCACCGGGCCTGCCGCGGAAGGCACGCTGTTCACCTTCGGTCCCGACCCGCGCAACAAGCCGACCGCCAAGGCGATCGTCGAGAAGTTCAAGGCTAAGAACATCGATCCCGAAGGCTACACGCTGTACACCTACGCCGCCTTCCAGGTGTGGTCGCAGGCGGTGACGAAAGCCGGCTCGACCGATCCGAAGAAGGTGATGGACGTCATCAAGGCCGGCGAATGGGACACCGTGCTCGGCAAGATGGCGTTTGATGCCAAGGGCGACATCAAGGCGATCGACTACGTCGTCTACAAATGGGACGCCAAGGGCAACTACACCGAGATCAATCCCAAGGGGACGTGAGCGAGCTTAACTCTGACCGTTTCCCGGACGCGGTGCGGCATCCTTCATGCCGCTCCGCAGAGCCAGGATCCCGGTTTCCTCTACCGCATCACCGGCCCCCCGGATCAGCAGCACACCACGTCGCAAGGGCGACGCGTTGCGCAGCATCCGGGGAATGCGCCTAGCCGAAATTCTGCAATGCCGGAAACGTCTCCAGCAGCCAGATGCTGACGCTGGTCACGGCGCCGGTGAGAAAGCCGATGCCGGTGATGACCATCAGTACGCCCATCGCGCGCTCGACATTGACGAGGTGGCGCTTCATGCGGGCGAACACGCTGGAGAACTGCTCGACCATCAGCGCCGCCAGCAGGAACGGAATGCCGAGCCCGGCGGAATACACCGCCAGCAGCAAGGCGCCCTTGGTGACCGTGGCCTCGGCGGCGGCGACCGACAGGATCGCGGCGAGGATCGGGCCGATGCACGGCGTCCAGCCGAAAGCGAAGGCCAGCCCCATCGCATAGGCGCCCCACAGCCCGACCGGCCTGGCCATCGCCAGCCGGCCTTCGCGCATCAGGAAACCGATCCGGGTCAGGCCGAGGAAATGCAGCCCCATCAGGATGATGATCAGGCCGGCCACGATCGAGAGTTCCGCCGACCAGGCCCGGATCAGGCTGCCGAACAGGCTGGCGCTGGCGCCCAACGCCACGAACACCGTGGAGAAGCCGAGCACGAACATCAGCGCCGCGATCATCACCGCGCGCTTCGATGCCTTGTCGCTTTCGTCGGCGGCGACGTGCTCGATGGTCGCACCGGTCAGATAGATCAGATAGGGCGGCACCAGCGGCAGCACGCAGGGAGACAGGAAGCTGACAAGGCCGGCGATCAGCGCGGCGGGGATCGAGACATCATGGATCATGCGGCTAGATGCACCGGCTCCGCCGCGGGATGCAAGACCTGACCGATGCCTCCGCGCGTTGTGATCGCGGCGTGATCGCTTCTTGTCCCCTCTCCCCCAGCGCCGCAACGCGGCGCCCCGCGCGAGAGGGTGGATCGAACCCGAAGGGTTCGAGACGGGAGAGGGCTTGCGCCAAACGCCGTCGTGCCCAGAATGCCCGCTCCCGCCTTCGCTTCGCTCAGGCACCCTCTCCCGCTGCGCGCTGCTCCGCAGCGCTGGGGGAGAGGGGAAGGCAAACGGAATCACGCCCATGCAAAACCTCCTCACCGACATCCCCGGCGTCCGCGTCGGCCACGCC
>JACMOT010000422.1 GCA_014377915.1 Tardiphaga sp. | reverse complement strand
TCCGCATCGTCCATAAATCAGCGCCGATCATCAACGGCCCCTATGCCTACAGTTCCGACCTGCCGGCCGACCTCAAGGCCGCGATCGCCAAGGCGTTTGTCGATGCGCCGACCAAGGACAAGGTCGCGTTCGACAGATTGTCGGATGGCCAAAAGAAGGGCTTCCACGCTGCCACCACCAAGGACTGGGACGCGACCATCGACCTGATCAAGTTTGTCGACGCGCTGCGCAAGAAGAAGGCATCCTGATTACTGCATGATTCAAGGGAGCCGGGTCTATGTGACCCGGCTCTTTTTCTTTGTCTGAATTTCACGAAGGTACCGCCATGCCCGCCGCCGTTTCCATTCTGCCGAGCCAGCAGCTCGCGGCGCTGAACGACGCCTACCGCAAGGCGGTGGCGAAGAAGCGGCTGCGCACCACGCTGGTGACCGCGGTGGGGTGTGCCGCGCTGCTGATCGCGGCGATCGGAGCGGAGGTCAATCTCGGCACGCTGTTTGGCAAGATCGGTAATTTTGTCAGCTATTTCCACCGCATTTTTACGCTCGATAGCGGCGTTCGCGCGTGGTCGGACATCGGCGAGTGGTTCTGGGGCTGGCAGAAGTGGTTGTCGCTGCTCGGCGAGACCGTGCTGATCAGCTATGTCGGCACGCTGGTCGGCGCCGTCCTTGCTTTCGGCCTGAACTTTCTCGCAGCCGAGAATACCGCGCCGTCGGCGTCGCTGCGCTTTGTTGTCAAGCGCGTCATGGAGTTCTGCCGCACCGTGCCGGACATCGTGTTCGCGCTGATCTTCGTCATCGCCTTCGGCCTCGGCCCGATGGCCGGCGTGCTGGCGATCGCGATTCACTGCGTCGGCGCGCTCGGCAAACAATACAGCGAGATCGTCGAGAATATCGACATGAAGCCGGTCGAGGGCATTCGCTCCACCGGCGCCAGCTGGACCGACTGCATGCGCTTTGCCGTGCTGCCGCAGGTCGCCGCCGGCTTTGCCAGCTACACGCTGCTGCGCTTCGAGATCAATGTGCGCGGCGCCTCGGTGATGGGTTTCGTCGGTGCGGGCGGCATCGGCCAGGAACTCGTCGTCGCGGTCAGAAAATTCTACTACTCCGATGTCAGCGCCATCCTGCTGATGATTATCGTCACCGTGTTCATCATCGACATCGGCACCGGCTGGATGCGCGGCCGGCTGTTCGGCAAGGAAGCCAGATCGTGAGCAAACCGCCGATGAGGAAGCTGCCGAGCGCCAATAGCGAAGAGCTGCGTGCGCGTTATCCGGCGGTGTTCAACCGGCCGATGTCGTCGCGTGCCGCGGTGCCGGCGATCTTTGTCGCCGCGCTGGCGCTGTTCATTTTCGGGCTCAACGAGCTGGAATTCTCGCCGGCGCGGATGCTGGCCGGGGTCAAGCAGCTCGGCTGGATCGTGATGATGATGGTGCCGCCGGACCCCGGCTCCTCGCTGCCGGCCTATCTGGTGGCAATGGGCGAGACGCTGTCGATCGCGCTGCTGGGGACCACTCTGGCGGCCGTTTTCGCGCTCCCCGTCAGCCTGCTTGCCGCGCGAAACATCATTCCGTCGCCCTGGTTGCGTTTTCCGGTGCGGCGGTTTCTGGATTCGACCCGCGGCGTCGATACGGTGATCTGGGCGCTGGTCTGGATCAATGTAGTCGGGCTCGGCCCTTTCGCTGGCGTGCTGGCCATCGCGGTGTCCGACTTCGGAGCATTCGGCAAATTGTTCTCGGAGGCGATCGAGGCCGCCGACAAGAAGCAGGTCGAGGGTGTTCGCGCCGCGGGCGGCAGCCCGCTGCACGAAATCCGCTTCGGTCTGCTGCCGCAG
>JACMOT010000421.1 GCA_014377915.1 Tardiphaga sp. | reverse complement strand
GCTCGCTGCTGTCGCCCGCCAGCCAGAATGGCCTCGTCACCGTCAAGCCGACCGTCGGGCTGATCAGCCGCGCTGGCATCATCCCGATCTCGCACAGCCAGGACACGGCGGGGCCGATGACCCGCACGGTGCGCGACGCGGCGATGCTGCTGAACGTGCTGGCGGCGAGGGACCCGCTCGACCCGGCGACGCGGCGGCAGCGCCGGCCGGCTGATTACACCGCCGGCCTCGCACGCGATGCGATGAAGGGCGCGCGGATCGGCGTGCCCAGCGATCCCGCCGACCCGCTGAACGATGGGTACTACGGCAAGCTGCTACCCGACCGGGTCAAGGTGATGAGTGATGCGATCGAGGTGCTGCGGGATCTCGGCGCCGTCGTGGTGCGCGCCAGCATCCCGACGGCCGGCTGGATCGGCGGACCGGGCACCACCATGGCGGTGCTGAATCGCAATCCGCTCAGCCAAACCAAGGGCCATCCGGCGATGCTGTCGATCGTCTTCCTCTACGAGCTGAAACACGATCTCAACCTCTATCTCAGGGACTGGGCGACGGACACGGAGATCCGGACCATCGCCGACATCGTGGCCTTCAACGCGGCGAATGCCGGCCTTGCGCCGCGGTTCGGCCAGGACCTGTTGCTCGCGGCCAATGATACCAGAGGCGATCTGAGCGAGCGCGAATACAAGTCGGCGCGGGCGATGGACCTGCTGGCCGCCAGAGAGCGGGGCATGGACGCCTATATGAACCAGCACCAACTCGACGCGGTGCTGTTCGCCGGCGCGACCGGCGCCGCGATTGCCGCCAAGGCGGGCTACCCCAGCGTCATGGTACCCGGCGGCTTCATCTCGGGGACGATCGACGGCCAGGACACGCCGGACTATCCGTTGGGCGTCACCTTCGCCGGCCGGGCCTGGAGCGAGCATACGCTGTTGCGTCTGGCCTATGCCTTCGAACAGGCATGCCCCGCGCGCAAGCCGCCGCCCGGCTTGATCAGCGTCTGAATCCACCGGGCATGCCCGCCGGGCGCTGCCGCGCTATCAAGGGTGTTGCCGGAATCCCGCCGGCTGGCCGATCAGATATCGCAGCCAAAGAGCGATATCGGCGCGATCGAACGCGTCGCGCGAAGCGTCGATAGGACGCGTCCATGGCGATCCATTTGTCATGCCGCCGTCATAGTCCTGAATTCGCCCTAACCATCACGTGACTTAAAAAATTCATAATGCACGGTTGCTGACCGCGGCCGTCAAACGTTTACACGGTATTAAGCCGGATGACCTGAATACCGCTTACCAGCGCAAGTATTCTGAAAGGGACGGTCGTGATTGCGGCGAAAAAATCATCCGTGCAACCGGACGCCAAACTGTATGGCGATATCCCTGCTTTGAAGCGCAAATGGCACGCCGCGCTGCGTCCCGGACAGGCGCTGCCGGGCTATGAGGAAGTCATGCTCGGCAGCCTTGGCCGCATGGCCGATCACATCGTGCTGCTGAAGGGCGATCCCGAGTCGCTGGAAGTGTCGCGGAGCGGCCGCTACGTGCAGCAATGGCTGGGCGACGAGCGCTGGGACATTCCGCTCAGTGCGCTGTCGCCGGACTGCGCCACCGCGCTGGCGGAAGCCGCGCATTGCGCGCTGGAGACCTGCCGGCCGCATCTGTCGATCGTGCATTGCGTGCGCGACGGGCTGGTGCAGACCTATGAAATTCTCGCGCTGCCGACCTCGTCGCGTTGGGGCGGCACGCTGATCGGCGCCTATGTCAACGAGCAGGGGCCGCGCTACAATCTGGTCGATGCGATCTTTTCCGCGACCAATGAAGGCATCGTGTCGCTGGCCGCGATCCGCGATTCCGAAAGCCGGGCGTTCGACTTCCAGATCGTGCATCTCAACCGCGGCGCGGCGGAACTGCTGAAAGTGCCGGCCAGCGAGTTGCAGTGGCGCCGGCTCAGCACCGGCGGCCATGCGCTGTGCCTGCCCGATGTCCGGCAATGGCTGCTATCGATGATCGCGAGCGGGGCCACCGACCAGTTCGAGCTCGATTGCGACGATCGCAACCTGCGCCTCAGCGCCACGGCCTTCGGCGATCTGGTGTCGCTGACGATCACCGACGTCACCGACATCAAGCGTCGCGAAGAATCGTTCCGGCTATTGTTCGACAGCAATCCGATGCCGATGTGGGTATTCGACGCCGACACCATGCGCTTTCTCGGCGTCAACGACGCCGCCATCGCGCATTACGGCTACGACCGCGCCAGCTTCCTGCGCATGCAGTTGCGGCAGATCTGGCCGCGCGATGAATGGGACATCCACAGCCAGGCGCTGCGGCAACTCGGCGACACGTTCCAGTCGGATCGCGACTGGCGCCACGTCAAGGCGGACGGCAGCGAGATCGAGGTGCTCACCTATGGGCGCCGCGTCAATTTCGAGGGCCGCGATGGTTTTCTGGTCGCCATTGTCGACATCACCGAGCGCCGCAAGGCCGAGGCGCGGGTCGCCCATATGGCGCATCATGATAGTCTCACCGAACTGCCGAACCGGGTATTCTATCAGCAGCGGCTGAGCCAGGCGCTGGATCTCAACGATCCCAGCAAACATGTCGCGGTACTGTGCATCGATCTCGATCTGTTCAAGAACGTCAACGACTCCTTTGGCCATCCGATGGGCGACCGGATCCTGAAGATGGTGGCCGGGCGGATGCGCGCCGAGGTGCGTGGCAACAATCTGGTGGCGCGGCTCGGCGGCGATGAATTCGCGATCGTGCTGGCTTCCGATATCTCGCCCAATGAGGCGAATGATTTTGCCGCGCGGCTGATCGAGATTCTCAGCGTGCCCTATGAGATGGACGGCATCGAGGTGGTGATCGGCGCCAGCATCGGCATCGCGCTGTCGCCGGGCGACGGCGACAACAGCGAGGAACTGATGCGCAACGCCGACATGGCGCTGTACCGCGCCAAATCGGAGGGCGGCGGCGTGCATCGCTTCTTCGAACGCGAGATGGATCGTCAGGCGCAGAAGCGCCGCGACATGGAGCTGGACCTGCGCAGCGCCTTCGCCCATGGCGAGTTCGAACTGCACTACCAGCCGCTGGTCGATCTCGCCGCCGACCGCATCACCGGCTTCGAGGCGCTGCTGCGCTGGAATCATCCCGGCAAGGGCATGGTCTCGCCGGCCGACTTCATCCCGGTGGCGGAAGACATCGGCCTGATCGTTTCGCTCGGCGAATGGGTGTTGCGACAGGCCTGCGCCGAGGCGGCGAAATGGCCGGACGACATCAAGATCGCCGTCAACCTGTCGCCGGCGCAGTTCCGCAGCCGCAACCTGGTGCAGATCGTGATCGCCGCGCTGGCGCAGTCCGGGCTGTCACCGCTGCGGCTGGAGCTGGAGATCACCGAATCGCTGTTTCTCGCCGAGACCGAGACCAATATCGCGATCCTGCATCAGCTCCGCGACCTCGGGGTGCGCATCTCGATGGATGATTTCGGCACCGGCTATTCCAGCCTGAGCTATCTCAGAAGCTTTCCATTCGACAAGATCAAGATCGATCGCTCCTTCGTCAAGGACCTGATCGGCCGGCCGGACTGCGTCGCCATTGTCCGCGCGATCTCCGGCCTCGGCCGCAGCCTCAACATCACCACCACGGCGGAAGGCGTCGAGACCGTCGACCAGCTCGACTGGCTGCGCGCCGAGGGCTGCAACGAGGTGCAGGGCTTCCTGTTCAGCGCCGCGCGGCCGGCGTCGGAGATCGCGCATCTGCTCATGAAATTCGGCCACGGCGCTTCAAAGGCGGCGTAGCAGCGGCGCTCCATTTGACGCCAGGCCGGCGCGTCGCTTTATTTCGTGGCGCGCCGGAACGAGAGCTTTTCGCGCAGCTTGCGCCCGATCTCGAAGCTCAGCGGATAGATCGCCGGGAGCACCAGCAGCGTCAGCACCGTCGCGGTGATCAGGCCGCCGATCACCACCGTGGCCAGCGGCCGCTGTACCTCGGCGCCGGCGCTGGTCGAGATCGCCATTGGCAGGAAGCCGAGGGTGGCAACCGAGGCGGTCATCAGCACCGGGCGCAGCCGTTTACGCGCGGCTTCCATCGCCGCCTCGCGCGGCGACGCGCCGGCGGACAGGTTCTGGATATAGGTTACCAGCACGACGCCGTTGAGGATCGCGATGCCGAAGGTGGCGATGAAGCCGATCGCGGCGGAGATCGAGAACGGCAGGCCGCGCAGATACAGCGCCAGGATGCCGCCGGTCGCTGAGATCGGCACGTTGAGGAACACCAGCAGCGCCGGGCGGATATCGCCGAACATCACCACCAGCAGGATGAAGATCGCCGCGATCGCGATCGGCACCACGATCACGAGCTGCGACAGCGCCTTCTGCAGATTCTGGAACTGCCCGGTCCAGGTCGTCGAATAGCGCGGCGGCAACTGCACCTGGCTCTCGACCGCGCGCTTGGCCTCGTCGACGAAACTTTGGACGTCGCGGCCGCGGACATTGGCCACGACCGAGATCCGGCGCTGCAGTTTCTCGCGGCTGATCTGCGCGGGCACCGTATCGGTGCGCAGATCCGCGACCTGCGACAGCGCCACCAGCTTGCGTCCGCTCATGCCGACCGGGATATTGGCGAGTCCGGCGATGTCGAGACGGTCTTCCGGCGCCAGGCGAACGATGATTTCCGTGATCGAATTGTCGTCGCCATAGACCGACCCGACCGAATGGCCGCCGATGCTCTGCACCGAGGCCAGAATGTCGTCGACATTGACGCCGAAGCGGGCCGCTTCGCCGCGGTTGATGGCGATCGACAGCGCCGGCGCGCCGGCCTGCGCCTCCGGCTTGACGTCGGCGGCGCCGGGAATGCCCTTCACCACCTTGGCGATCTGGTCCGCCGTGGTCTTCAGCGCCGTCAGGTCGTCGCCATAGAGATTGACCGCGACGTCGCCGCGCACGCCCTCGAGCAGATCCTCCATCCGCATCTGGATCGGCTGCGAGAAGCTGAACGCCACGCCGGGCAGTTCGGAGGTCAGCCGCTGCTGCAGCAGCGCCACCAGCGCTTCCTGGGTCTTGGCGGATTTCCATTCCGAGGGCGGCCGCAGCGTGACGAAACTGTCGGTCGATTCCACGCCCATCGGGTCGATCGGGATTTCCGCGCTGCCGGTCAGCGACACTACCTTGCGGACTTCCGGGAACGCCTTGAGGATCTGCTCGATCCGGGTCACGACCTTCAGCGTGGCGGGCAGGTTGATGCCGGGCAGCTTCTCCGAGGTGATGATGATGGAATCCTCGGCGAGTTTCGGCAGGAATTCGCCGCCGAGCTGGGTGGCGAGAACGCAGCTTCCGCCGAACGCCAGCAGCGTGACGATGATCACCGATTTGACGTGATCCTCGGCGAACAGCAGCATCTTCTCGTAGCGGACACGGATCACCCGGATGATCCAGGTCTCGTGATCATGGCCGCCGGACTTCGGAAGGAACGCCGCCGCCATCGCCGGCATCACCGTCATGGTGAGCACCAGCGAGACGAACAGCGCGAGGATCACGGTCAGCGCCATCGGCCGGAACATCTTGCCGGCCACGCCTTCCAGCGCCAGCACCGGCAGATAGACGATCATGATGATGCCTACCGCGAAGAAGATCGGACGCGCCACTTCCGCCGCGGCGTCGCGGGTGACATCCGCCATCGGCCGCGACGGCTCCGCCGCGCGCTGCCGCAGGATGTTCTCGATCATCACCACCGCGCCGTCGATGATCAGGCCGAAATCGATCGCGCCGAGGCTCATCAGATTGCCCGACAGGCCGAACAGCCGCATCCCGGCGACGGCGCCGAGCATCGACAGCGGGATCGCCGCGGCGACGATCAGGCCGGCGCGCAAATTTCCCAGCATCAGCAGCAGCACGAACACCACCAGGATCGCGCCCTCCGCGAGGTTGCCGGCCACCGTATGCAGGGTCTGGCCGACCAGCGTGCTGCGATCGTAATAGGGCTGGATCTCGACGCCGGGCGGCAGTTGTTTCTGGATCTCGACGACGGCTTGTTTGACGCGGGCCACCACGGCGCTGGCGTTCTCGCCGAATTGCATCAGCGTGATGCCGACCACCGTCTCGCCCTCGCCATCATGCGTCACCGCGCCGAGCCGCACCTTGGGCGATTCCACCACGCGGCCCATCGCGCCGATCGTCACCGCGGTGCCGTTGGGCCCGGTGGTGACCGGGATCATCTCGATGTCGGCGATGCTCTTGACGAGGCCGAGGCCGCGGATCACCTGCTGCTGGTCATTATGCTCGAGATAGGCGCCGCCGCGCGCGGAATTATTCGCGGTCAGCGCGGTGTAGACCTGCGGCAGCGACAGGTTGAAGCGACGCAGCGCGTCGTTGGAGATCTGCACCTCATAGGTCGGCATCTCGCCGCCATAGATGTTGAGGTCGGCGATGCCCGGCACCAGCTTGAGCTTGGGGGCGATCGTCCATTGCAGGATCCGGCGCAGCGCCATCGCCGAATAGCCGGGGCCACGCACCTGGAATTGATAGATCTCGCCGAGCCCGGTCGCCGCCGGCCCCATCTGCGGGTCGCCGACGCCTTGCGGCATCGTCGCCTTGGCCAGCGCCAGCCGCTGATACACCTGGGCGCGCGCCAATTCGATCTCGATGGCGTCGTCGAAGGTGACATAGACCGCCGACACGCCATAGCGCGAGATCGAGCGGATGCCGGACAGGCCGGGCATGCCGGCCATCGCGTTCTCGACCGGAAACGTCACCAGCCGCTCCACTTCCAGCGGGCCGAGGCCGGACGACACGGTGAGGATCATCACCTGTTTCGGCGAAATGTCGGGGACGGCGTCGACCGACAGATGCTGCAGATTGACCAGGCCGCCGATGAGGGCGGCCAGGGTGAGGGTGACGACCAGCCAGCGGCGGCGGATCATCAATTCGAACCAGGAGGTCATGTTCAATTTGTCGAACCGAGCAGGCTGCGAAGCAGGATGGCCTTGAGGTTGAAACTGCCACTGGTCGCGACGGTCTCGCCTTCCGCGATGCCGTCCTGCACTTCGACCCAGTCCGACTGCTGCAGCCCGATCTTCAGGTCGCGCCGCTCAAAGGTGGTGGGCGCGGTGCGCACGAACGCGATCGGGCCCTGTTCGGTGATCTGCACCGCCGCGGCCGGGATGGTGAGGCCGCGCCGGCGCAGATCGGCATCGATGGTCACCGACACGAACATGTTGGCGCGCAGGTACAGTTCCGGATTGAGCAGTTCGATCCGCGCCGCGGCGGTGTTGGTGGCCGCGTCGAGCGCGACATTGACCGAGCGGATCTTGCCCTTGATGGCTTGCTGCGAGGCCATCACGGTGACCTCGTCGCCGCTTTTCACCAGGCCGATATCATTGGCATACAGGCTCGCCTGCACCAGCATGCGCGACGGGTCGGCGACGGTGAAGGCTTCCTGGTTGGTATCGATCACCTCCCCCAGCGTGATATTGGCGCTGGTCACCACGCCCTCGATCGGCGAGATGATGGCGCTGCCGCCGGGCTCGTCGGCGATCGGCGCCAGCCGCTGATATTGCGCCGTGGAAGCGTCGAGCTGCGCCTGCGCCGACTGCACGGCGGCCAGCGCCTTGGCGACGTCGGCCTGGCGCTTCTCGGCATCCGCCGGCGTCGTCGCCCGGTAGGACAGCAGATAATTGGCGCGCTCCAGCGCCGTCTGCGCCAGCGTCTGCGCGGCATAGGTGTCGCTGAGCGAGGCCCGCGCCGTGTCCATCGCGCGTCGCGCCTCGAGCACATTGTTGGAATCGAGCGCGGCCACCGTCTGGCCAGCCTGGATCGGGTCGCCCGGCTGGACATAGAGCCGGGTCACCCGACCCTGCGTCCGGGCCCGCAGATGGGTGACGTTGCGCTCGTCGAACGACGCTGAACCGGGCGCGCGGATCAGCTTGCGCAGCGGCTTCAGCTCGGCACTGCCGAATTCGACGCCCATCTTCTGCTGGGTGTCCGCGGAGAGTTCGATCTGCCGGTCGTTGTCCGGTTTGTCCGGCGCGGCGGCGTCAGTGGATGCCTTCGGGGCCTCGGCCTGGCTGCGGTACACCGCGATGCCAATCGCCGCCGCTCCGATCAGGAGGGCAACCGTCAGGATGGAGCGCCGTCGCCGGGTGGACGTATCGTTGCTCGTTTCGGCCAAACTGTTGCGCTTCCATTAGATTAGAATAATTCTAATAAATGGAAAGGCCGCGGCGGTCAATTGGCCGCGGGGCCAATCGTCGCCGCGCAAGGAACGCTAGAGTCTGATCCGCGGAGATAAATCACTGGTGTCCCGGACGCGGTGCGGCATTCTCAGGCAATGCCCTTGCATCGCCGCCATGCCGCTCCGCGGGGCCCGGACCCTACCAGGGGCTGAGTTTCATGGCGGTCCCGGCTCTGCGGAGCACTACGCCTCCTTGCGGAGGCGCAGTGCACCGCGTCCGGGACACGATTCAAACAAACCGGATCAGGCTCTGGGTTCAGGCCGTCGGCGCCTCGGCCACAGTCACCGGCTTCGGTTTTCGCGCCGCCACGGCAATGCCGGCCAGCACCAGCGCATAGCCGACGATGTGAAACAGATGCAGCGTCTCGCCGAGGAAGAAGATCGCCATCGCCGAGCCGAACACCGGAATCAGATGAAAGAACGGCGCCGAGCGGTTAGGACCGATCAGCGCGATGCCGCGATTATAGAACGTATAGGCCAGCACCGAGGGAAACACCGCGACATAGGCCATTGACAGCCCGGTTGCGACGTTGAATTCCAGCGGCGGGCGGGTCAGCCATTCCCACAGGAATGCCGGCACCAGGCACAGCGCGCCGCAGGCGAAGGTGAAGGTGAGGAATGACAATTGCTGGATCGCCGGCCGCTTCTGCGTCAGCACCGCGTAGAGCCCGAAAATGGCCATCGCCAGCAGGAACAGCAGGTCGCCCTTGTTGAGCTGGATCGCCGACAATGCCGCGAGATTGCCCTGCAGCAGGATCACCAGCACCCCTAGCATCGACGCCGCGATGCCGCCGGCCTGCGCCATCGTCAGCCGGATGCGCAGCACCAGCAGCGACCAGATCGCCACGAACAGCGGCCCCGACGACTGCAGCAGCAGCGAGTTCAGCGCGGTGGTGTATTCCAGCCCCCAATATTGCAGCGAGTTGAACAGCCCGATGCTGATCACCGACAGAAACACCATGAAGCCCAGCCGCGCCCGGATCAGCGGCCAGTCCTGCCTCAGCGCCCGCCACCCGAACGGCAGCAGGATCAGCGTCGCCAGGGTCCAGCGAATGAACGACAGCGTAAAGGGCGGGATGTGGCCGGCGGCGGCGCGGCCGACAATGGCGTTGCCGGCCCAGAACAGCGAGGTCAGGCTGAGCAGCAGATAGGGCTGGTTGAGCAGCCAGCCGAATGGCGTGGGTTCGGCGGGAAGTGGGCGCGCGGACATCGGAAGGCCTGACTTGCCATGCGGGCTTCCGATCAAGCGGCTGGTTCCGCCTGATCGCTGGGATGCCCTGTTGCCCTGTCAGACACGCAATTGCACCCTGGTTCAAGCCCCGCCGGCCTACCGGTTCAAGTTCCAGCCATTGTCCTGGCGGTCGCGCGCCCGGCGCCGGTTCTGCTGATCGAAGGCGAGGCGCGGGTTGAGGATGCAGTCGCCGCGCTGTCCGCTCACCGTCGCCATGCACTGCTGATAGGAGGTGAACGAGCAGCTCGGATTGAAGCCGTTGAACGAGGTGCGCTCGCACCACGGATAGTCGCGGGCCTGGCCCGGCGCGGCGCCGAATGCGATGAAGATGGCGGCGGCTGCCAGAAATGAACGCATGTCGGCTCTCCCTTGTTGGTTTCGACAATTCGCCAGTGAAGCAGGCGTTCCTGTCGGCAGCGAGGCAAACAAGCCGCGCCGCGTTATTCTGTCAGCGTCGCCGCGATCGCCGCCAGCGCTTCCCGTGCGGCTTCGGGGGCGATCTCGATCTGCAGCCCGCGCTGGCCGCCATTAAGATAGACCGTCGCTTCGCCCAGCGCCGCGGCCTCGATGGCGGTGCGGACCTTCTTCTTCTGCGCGAACGGGCTGATGCCGCCGACATGATAGCCGGTGAGGCGCTCGGCATCCGCCGGCCGCATCATCCTGGCCGTCTTGCCGGCGGAGGCGAGGGCCAGCTTCTTCATGCTGACCTCCTTGTCGGAGGGCACCACGACGCAGACCGGCTGGCCGTCGACCTCGGCCATCAGTGTCTTCAGCATGCGCCGCGGCGCGATGCCGAGCGCTTCCGCCGCCTGCAGGCCGTTGCTCGCGGCATCGGCGTCATAGTCGTAGCTGTGCAGCGTAAACGCTATGCCGGCCTTGCCCAGCGCCTGCGTCGCCCGTGTGATCTTCGACATCCGGCCCCCGTCCTCGCCGCCCCATATTGGCTCCGCGAACATCGGGGAGGCCGTCATCGGCCTTGTCACTTACGCCATTATCGAGACGACAGAAACCGGCGGCCGCGCCAAATAGGCCGGCCACAAACCGCCCCTTGACTTGGAGTGCGCTCCAACTCGTATCTGTCTCCGCGTCGTGGCGAGAACAAAGTGCTCATGAAGATCGGCGAACTGGCAAGGCGTTCGGGACTGTCGGCCCACACCATCCGCTATTACGAGCGGATCGGGCTGCTGCCCTATGCCGACCGGGACCGATCGCGCCAGCGGGACTACGACGCATCGATCCTGGTCTGGATCGGATTCCTTGGCCGTCTCAGGACGATCGGGATGCCGATCCGCGACATGCTGCGTTATGCGGCCTTGCGGGAACGCGGCGTCGGCACGGAGGCGGAGCGGCGCGAATTGCTGGCGCAGCACCGCGACCGGGTTCGTGCGCATGTCGCTGAGCTGCGGGCTACCCTTCTCGTCCTCGATACCAAGATCGCCGGCTACGCCGGCGAGCAACAGAGGATGAAGGACCATGACGCAACACCACCACAGCGCCGGCGAAAGCCGGCTCGAACGCGGGCGACGCGCGCTGGCTGAGATCGACGGCGAGGGCGGCGAGAAGGTCGTCGCAGCGCTGGCCGATATCGCGCCGGACTTCGCCATTTACCTGCTCGAGTTTCCGTTCGGCGACATCTATTCGCGCCCCGGTCTCGACCTGCGCGCCCGTGAGATCGCCACCATCGCGGCGCTGACGGCGATGGGCAACGCCGCTCCGCAACTGAAGGTGCATATCCAGGCCGGCCTCAATGTCGGGCTCTCCCGTGACGAGATCGTGGAGATCGTCATGCAGATGGCCGTCTATGCGGGATTTCCGGCGGCGCTGAATGGCCTGTTCGCCGCGAAGGAAGTGTTTGCCGCGCAGCATCCAAGGGAAGAAGGCCAGGCGGCATGACAAGGATGCTACGCAACGGCGTTCAGGACGCGGTTCAAATAGTTTGAGGCGCCGGCCTCAATGCTCGATGAACTTCTTGTAGATCCAGCGGCGGCCGTCATGCCGCCGCCAGACCTGGCCATGGACCAGGCGACCGGCGATCGAGCGGCGCGGGATAGCGACCCGCCAAAGGTGCCACACCGACGCCCAGGCCGGACGCGGGCGCAGTCGCAAAATCCGTTGATAATCCTCGCGGAGGGCAAACATGGTGAACTCGACCTTGCGCTGAGCGGCGATGCCGGGCGCGCCGGCGGTGCCAAGCAACCTTGCCGCACGGAACCCGGTGCATGACCCCAGCAAGCTACCCGGCGCCGGTTCGGACGCAATGCCAGATTGCCGTTAAGCTAACCGATCAACCTTACTGCCCCGTTGGCCCGCCGCGATCCACACCTCGAACGGGCGACCGCAGGCTGGTGATCCGGTGGGCGCTCGCGGTGGACGGCGCTCCCGCCCGTGAACGAGCGATCGCGCCAACGCGCGGCCAAGTGGGCCGCGCCGATCCGCCGGTTCGTCGCGGCTTCTCCGCCAACCTGTCCAAAAGATAACCCCGCGCGGCCGCGAATCCACGCCAAGCCATTCGGAATTTTTGGGGAATTTCAAGGGTTTGCTAGGTATTTCCCGACGGCATTTCGAGACCGTTGCCGCTTGCGTCGCCGGCCTGCATCCGTTATCCCCGTGAGGCCTCGCATGCGAGCGGCCGCGGTCGCGTTTGGCTGGGCGCTCCGGCATGACCTGCGACACGGGAAACCGGTTTTCCCGTGGCTGTCATGCGCCACGAAGTGATTTGCAGGGGACTACCTCGAAATGGCTAATGTTGTCGTCGTCGGCGCCCAGTGGGGCGACGAGGGGAAAGGCAAGATCGTCGACTGGTTGTCGGAGCAGGCCGACATCGTCGCCCGCTTCCAGGGCGGTCACAATGCCGGCCATACGCTGGTCATCAACGGCACCACCTACAAGCTGGCGCTGCTGCCGTCGGGCGTGCTGCGCCCCTCCAAGCTCGGCGTCATCGGCAATGGCGTGGTGTTCGACCCGCAGGCCTTTCTCGACGAAGTCGGCCGGTTGCGCGGCCAGGGCGTCCATATCGGCCCCGACAATCTGCGCATCGCCGAGAACGTCACGCTGATCCTGCCGCTGCACCGCGAACTCGATTCGCTGCGCGAAAACGCCAGCAAGGCGAACGCGATCGGCACCACCCAGCGCGGCATCGGCCCGGCCTATGAAGACAAGGTCGGCCGCCGTGCCATCCGGCTGATGGATCTCGCCGATCCCGACACGCTGCCGAACAAGATCGACCGGCTGCTGGCGCATCACAATGCGCTGCGCCGCGGCTTTGGCCTGCCGGAATTCGACGGCGCCGAGATCCAGAAGGGCCTGATGGCGCTGGCGCCGGAACTGTTGCCTTACGCCGAAGCGGTGTGGCGGCTGCTCGACCAGAAGCGTCGCGAGGGCAAGCGCATCTTGTTCGAGGGCGCGCAGGGCGCGCTGCTCGACGTCGACCACGGCACCTATCCCTATGTCACCTCGTCCAACACCGTGGCGGCGCAGGCCGCCACCGGCACCGGCATGGGCCCGGGCTCGGTCGGCTATGTGCTCGGCATCTGCAAGGCCTACACCACGCGGGTCGGCGCCGGTCCGTTTCCGACCGAACTCGACAACGAGATCGGTCGCAAGATCGGCGAGCGCGGTCGCGAATTCGGCACCAATACCGGCCGCCCGCGCCGTTGCGGCTGGTTCGACGCGGTGCTGGTCCGGCAGACCGTCCGCACCTGCGGCATCCATGGGTTGGCGCTGACCAAGCTCGACATCCTCGATGGTTTCGATTCCATCGAGGTTTGCGTCGGCTACATGCTGGACGGCAAGGAGATCGATTATCTGCCGGCCGGCGAGGGCGCCCAGGCGCGCATCGTGCCGGTCTATGAGACCATCGAAGGCTGGAAGGAACCGACCGCCAATGCGCGTTCCTGGGCCGATCTGCCGGCGCAGGCGATCAAGTATGTCCGTCGGGTCGAGGAACTGGTTGGTTGCCCGATTGCTTTGCTTTCCACCAGCCCGGAACGCGAAGATACTATTCTGGTGCAAAATCCGTTTGAGGCTTAACGAACTATTACCGGAATTCGTTCAAAGTGAGCGAATCCGCAGAGCTGAGTATCGATGGCTGATTACTACCCGCTGATTGCCCGAGCCATCTCCGGACTGGATCCCAGTGCCCCCGGAGAGAGCCGGCGTGCGCTCTATGAGCGCGCGCGTACGGCCCTGATCGCGCAATTGCGCAGCGTCGAGCCGCCGCTCAGCGAGTCCGAGATCACGCGGGAGCGGCTGTCGCTCGAAGAAGCCGTGCGAAAAGTCGAGTCCGAGGCGGCGCAGCGCGCCCGCGATCTGACCCGCGGCAGCGATGCCAAGAACGAATCCAAGAGCGATGCGAAGCCACGCGCCGGCGATTCGTTTCGCAACACGACGCGCGGCAATGCCCGTCCGGTCGACCCCGCCGACGCCTCGCCGCGCGGCCGCCAGCCGATCGTGCCGACCCCGCCCGGGTCGCGCGACCGCCCGGAAAACCGCGCCGAGGAGCGCGCGCCCGAGCGTTCGCCACGCAATCTGCGCGTCGATCCGCCACCGATTCCGCGGCAGTCGGCGCCGCCGGCCGCGAACAACCCGGATCCCAATCAGGCGTCGAACGGTCCGCCGACCCGCGAGCGCACCGGCGGTCCGCGCCGCTTCGACAACAATACGCCGCCGCCCGCGCCGGGCGCCGCCGCGATGCGTGGCTTTCGCGATGTCACCGCCGATGTCGACGATCTCGGCCGCGCCGCGGCGCAGGCCAACCGCGCCGCGCGCAAGAGCTACGCCAACGTGCCGTCGCAGACGCCGGAACTCGACCGGCTCGAGCCGAGCATGGACGATCGCGGCGAGAATTACGGCTACAACAACCCGATGGCCGAGGACGACGATCCGCCGCCGATCTCGCGGCTGCGCGAACCGCCCTCGAAAAACGGCAAGTCGCCGAAGGCGACACGGACCAGGCGCGAAGGCGGCGGTTTTCCGTTCAAGTCCGCGATCATCATCGCGATCCTGCTGATTGTGGTTGGCCTGGCCTTCGTCGCCGGACCGGGGCTGCTGAAGTCGCTGCGCGGGCTCGGCTCCTCCTCGACGCCGGTGGCGGTCGATACCAACAAGGACGCGCCATTGTCGCCGCGGCCGAAGATCGCCGACCGCGTCGGCCAGCCCGGCTCGTCCGACCAGGTCGCGCCGGTGGCGCAGCGCGTGGTGCTGTATGACGAGGATCCGGCCGAGCCGAAGGGCAAGCAATATGTCGGCACGGTGGTATGGCGCACCGAGCAGATCAAGGCCTCGGGCGGCAAGCCCGGCGATATCGCGGTGCGCGCGGACATCGAGATCCCCGAGCGCAAGTTCAAGATGACGATGTCGTTCCGCCGCAACACCGACACCTCGCTGCCGGCCAGCCACACCGCCGAGCTGACCTTCGTGCTGCCCACCGACTTCGTCGGCGGCGGCGTCGCCAACGTGCCGGGCGTACTGATGGAGTCCAACGAGCAGGCCCGCGGCACGCCGTTGGCCGGGCTCGCGGTCAAGGTCACCGATGGCTTCTTCCTGGTGGGCCTCAGCAATGTCGAGAGCGACCGCGTCCGCAACCTGCAACTGCTGAAAGAGCGGTCGTGGTTCGACATCCCGCTGGTCTATACCAACCAGCGCCGCGCCATTATCGCGATCGAGAAGGGCTCGCCCGGCGAACGCGCCTTCAACGACGCCTTCGCCGCCTGGGGCGAATAGCGCCGGTTGCTGGCAATGATCTGTTCGGATTGCAATGCTGAGCCGTGTCCCGGACGCGATGGATCGCGCCCAATTGGACGTGGCGCGCCGCGTATCGGACAAGATAATGGCCGGGACATGCCCGGCCAGGCCGTCGCTTATGGTGGAAGTGTCGAGAGCGCTTACGCGCGGGGCTGCTCGAAATAGCGTGGCGCGTCGCGCCAGCCGGTGGCTTCGGCCATCAGCGCCCTGACGCGATAGTCGAGCGCCAGGTCGAACAGCAACTCACGCAGTTCGAAATCCGCCTCGGTGCGCGCCTTCTGGCTGCAATCATCGGCCTGGTCCCTGAAATAATCCACTGACATGTCTCGCTCCGTCGTTCCCCGATCGAGAACTTCGCCGCGCTTTCGGGCAAAGCCGTGGCGACACCGGTGTCATTCGGTGGCGCCGCGCGGTCCCGCGCCGGTCAATTATGGCGCGCCCCCGGCGCCGGCGCGTACCGCGTACGACACCAGATCGCCGGCATCGGTGACGCCCTCGGCGGCATGGCGCACAATGGTCTCGGCCATCATCGCCTTGGTGGCTGGCGTGCGATGCTCCGCGGCGATCTCGCCGACCGCGATCTCCAGCACCTCACGCAACACGGCGATATAATGCGGATCGAATTTCGAGGTCGGTTCGGTGGTCATGCGGCACTCCCTGGTTGCCGCGGAACGTGGCGGCGCATTGGGGCTGATCTGAGTCAGTCGCATGAAGCCGCGATGACGTTTGCTGACATTGAATTGACGGGGGGCGTGCTGAACGTTTTCGCATCTGGCGCGACGTCGCAGCCAGCGCAATGACCGGTGCACAATCGCGACCGATCGTTCAAATGCGAGCTAAAGCCTTCACTTAATGAAAACAGCCGTGGGCTACGCAGGGGCATAACGAAAGGTATACCGATGCTCCCTGATGGCAAATATTCCGCGTGGTACAAAACCGACCGCTCCGACGGCGTCGGCGTCGTCGAAATCACCGATGGACGGTTGTTCGGACGCGACACGATCCTGGAATATAGCGGCTCCTTCATCCAGAAGGGCGACACCTTCGAGGCCCGGATTTCGACCCGGCGTTACGCCGAAGGTCAGGTCGCGCTGCTCGGCGCGGACGAACTGGATTTCGAGTTCGCCGGAACCTCGCGCGACTCGACGGCGATCTGCTGGGGCAAGGTCGCGCAAATGCCGCACGTCCCGCTCGAAGTCGTGCTGGTGCGCATCGAGGACGAGCCGGTGGCGGGATGAGCCCGCGCTGGGGCCGTTCTATTCGTAGTCCAGCCGTGTCCCGAACAATTGCTCCACCAGGCTGGGCTGGGTGACCACCCAGCGGCCGGGATATCCGGTGCGGGTATCTTCCACATAACGTGACGGCGCCGCGACGATGTAGAGCGGCGGCGCCGGCCGGATGCCGGAATGAATCGGAACGTACAGGACCGGGCGCCGCGCATGATGACGCGCATCGCGATAGTCCGCGGCATCAGCCGACGCCGTCATCGCCATGACAGCACTGAATACGATCATCCCAACACGCACGATAGCACCTCGCAGCCGCAACCCTGCCTGCGAGGCTAGCCCGCGAAGGTTAACGACGACTCAATTCCGCGTGCGCGGGCCGCGGGGTGGATCAGCGTATCATGATCCGCCGCGCACGACATTCGCGCCGCCAGACGATGGCACCATAGGTTTCGCACGCCAGCGAAGTTCGTGTTAGTAACGCACGACTCTGACGGGCCGCGTGTCGCCCGGCAAGCTCCCGCCATCCAATTGCAGCGAGGTGGCGGGTATGCGCGGCTCATTCGAACAGCGGATCAAGATCGCGAACGGCGCTCCTAGCGGGTTCGACCATCTGCGGATCGGTCTGTCGCTCGCCGTGCTGGTCTGGCACTGCTACGCCGTCTCGAACTATGACGATTCAAACCGGCTGTTCTGGGCCGGCCCGTGGCGGGCATTATCGGCCGCGATCCTGCCGATGTTTTTCGCGCTGTCCGGATTTCTGGTCGCCGGCAGTCTGGGGCGAACCAGGCTGCACCAGTTCGCGATGCTGCGGCTGCTGCGCATCATTCCGGCGCTGGCTTTCGAGACCGTTCTGGTGGCGCTGTTTCTGGGCACGATCTTCACGGTGTTGCCGCTGACGGTCTATTTCAGCTCGGCGGAATTCTATGCGTACTTCCTCAATATCGTGGGTTTCATCCATTACACGCTGCCCGGCGTGTTCGACGGCCGGATGATCAATGCGCAGCTCTGGACCATCCCCTCGGAGCTGGAATGCTATCTGGCGCTGATGGTGCTGGCGCTGGTCGGGCTGACGCGCCGACCGGCCGTGTTCGTCGGTGGGTTGATGATCGGCGCGATCGCGATGACCGTGTTCTCGATCAGCGCCGGCGACCAGAGCCCCTATGCGCAACTGGGTGGCAGGGTGCTGGTGTTTTCCTTCATGGCCGGTGTCGCGGCCTATCTGTATCGCGACTGAATCGCGTCCGACGGCCGGCTGTTCGCGATCTGCGTGGTGCTGGCAGGGGCGCTGCTCAGCTACCGCGAGACGTCGTTTCTGGCCGCTTTCCCGGTCGCCTATGCGACGGTGTGGCTCGGCCTGACCAACCCGCCGAGATTGCCGTTCGGCGATCTCTCCTACGGCGTCTTCCTGTTTCACTTCCCGATCCTGCAGGCGCTGCATCATGGTCTCGGCGAGGCGACGACGATGCCTGTCTATGTCGCGGCGGTGTTGCCGCTGTCGGTCGCCTGCGCGTGGATTTCCTGGACCTTCGTCGAGAAGCCGCTGCTGTCGCGCAAGTGGCGGATCATCGCCAGCATCGAACGCGCCGCGATGTCGTTGCGCAATATCATTATCCCGGTCGCGACACCGAAATTGCCTTAGTGCTGTAGGGCGCTACTTGCAGCCATAGCTCCCGGGCCGCGGCGTCGGCCCGCCATTCCAGGTGGTGCGCAGTGGGTAGACGCAGGCCGGATAGCTCAGCCGGTTGTCGCGCGACGTGACCATGATCTCGCCCGGCGCCGCGCCGTTCTCGACCCAGTCGGTCAGCGCCGTGAAGAACTGGTCCTGTTCGCGGGTCGGCGTCTGGTTGGCGTTGCCGGGCAGTTTCGGCAGCGGTACGGAATCATTGTTGCCCGTCACGGTATAGGCACGTCCCTGCGACGAATGCGCCGAGCCCGGCAGCAGATACATCCGCATGAATTTCTGTACCTCGCCATGGCCGCCCATCGCCGCTGCCACGCGCTCGTGATAATAGACGTTACCGGCCGGCGGGATCGCGTCGTCCACCAGCCCGCTATAGACAATGACCTTGCGGCCGAGGTCGCGGAGCTTGCCGAGGTCGGTACGGTCGGTGATGAAGTTGCTGAACAGCGTCGACTGCAGCGCGACATTCCTGCCGAGCGCATCCGCCAGCCCGGCATAATCCAGCTCGCGCCATTTGTTGCGCTCGCTGATGGCGACATGGCTGAACGGAATGTTGGCCGCGGTGCTGCCGCTGGCGTCCGCGGCATAGCGGATATCCCGCAGCGCCAGGGCGACGCCGTCGGCGGAGGCGCCGGTGATCTGGCCTGATATCGCCGTGGTCTTCGTAAACGTCCACCACAATTGCTTCGCGCCGAGCCTCTTGCCGCCGCGGCTGTCGGTGCTCTGCGCGGCGTCGTAGCTGCCGTCCGGCGTGGCGCCGTACCAGATCCGGTCGAGCGCGAGCGCTTCCTTCAGCGTCATGCAGGTCGCCGCGTCCTCATTGCGGCCGGTGACGCCTTGCCCGGCCTCGCCGCTGCACAGCGCGGCGGCATCGCGCGCCGGGTCGTAATCGCAGGCGAACGGATCGAGCAGGAAGCCGAGCCCGGCTTTGTGGCAGGCGGCGAGGGCGCGCTTGTTGGCGGCGTCGACCCTGGCCGCGAAGGCCGCAGCCTTCGGCCGGTCGAGCGCGGTGAAGCCCAGCTCGGTCTTCATCACGAGCTGCGGATACAGCGCCACGGTGGAATGCATCGGCGTGCTCATGGTCGGCTGCGCGATCATGTAGCCGTCATAGAGTTCGGGATATTCCTGGGCGATCTTCATGCCCTGGCGGCCGCCCTGCGAATGGCCGTCATAATAGCTGAACGCCGGCGGCTTGCCGTAATACAGGCTGACCAGCGCTTTGGTCTTGACCGCCTGCTCGACCATCGCGCGCACCGAAAAATCGCGAAACCCCTCGACGTTGATGCTGCCGTCGGAGAGAAAGGTGAACGAGCCGTCCTGGTACCAGGGCTGCCCGGCGTCGGTGGTGCCGGACGCGTAGCCCATATTGGCATTGACCAGCGCCGGCACCTTGCTGCCGATCTTGCCCTCGGTGCGGTGACCGCCGCCGACCCAGCCGCCGCCGCCATAGTTGCGGATCCGCTCGTTCCAGTTCGCCGGACTGGGCAGCCAGACCTCGATGCCGATGCCTTCGGACCAGGATTTTGCGTTCTTGTCCTTTTCCGCCGTGGTCCCGGGACCGACCAGCAGCTTGACCAGGCACAGATCGGCCGCCGCGATGATCGGCTTGGGCGAATCCTGCACCAGCAGCTCCTCGCCCTTCCGGATGGCGCGGACGGCTACCACCGTGGTGGCCTCGGCGCGGAACGCGGTCTTGAGGCCGTCGTCGCAGCCGAGCGGCTGGGCGGTCGCGGGCGCGGCGGTGAGGCATGTGGCCACCAGCCAGGCGATCCCGGCAAACCGGCCTGCGCCAGAACGCGCGCGATTGAAATCACCGGCGATGTAGGTGGTCGGCATGGCGTTTCCCCAAAATATTATTGTTGTTGCCTTGAATTTCAACAGTTCGCGCCGGCACGCAACTACCAAAACATTGCCGGGGCGTAACATAATGTTAAGGCGGGTCGGCGCGGTGCATCGAAGCATCGACGCTCGCTATTGCGCCCGACCGACCTTCGCCGCCCGGGTGACGATGACGACGTGCGAGGCGGCCGTGGTCACCGTGAAGCCGAGCACGCCGATCTCCTCGCCGTGCATTGTCCGCGGCGCGTAGGTCATGGTCAGCCAGATCAGCGTAGCGTCATCCGCTGCTCGCCAAGCTATCACTGCCAAAGATCGGCGCATCGAATTATTTGAAGTGGGTGACTAGGCTATCCTCGATCCAGCAGACTATCGCCTCTGCCGTGGGAGATCCCCGCACTTCGGGGTTAACGACAAGCCAGATCGGCGCTTCGAGCAGCGGCCACGGCGCGGCGGCGACCCGCCGCAGCCCGTTCTCGGACTCGGCGACAAATTCTGGAAGCAGGATCGCCGCGTTCAATGCCCTCGCTAGTGCGAGCTGCTGAGGCAGAGCATTGGCCGCGGCCATTTTGTTCGATGAGCTGGTCAATTGCTCCATGGAACGAGCCGCGGGAATCGCTGACAGATTCTCCGTCCAGCCTATCCATGGCACCTGTAAAACACCTTCGGCAGTGAGCGTCGCTTCGTGGATCGAGGTCGCTCCTTCGGGTGCGTAGAGTCCGAACCGAACGGTCCCCATGCGGCGCGCGAACAGCGAGTCTTCCCCCGGATCCGACAGGCGAACGGCGATGTCAGCCTCGCGCTCCAGCAATCGCGCGCGACTGGGCGAGGAAAGAAACTCTGGAACGAGATGGGGGGCCGAACCGCGCAGCGCGGCGGTGCGCGGACCAAGAAGATACAGCACGATAGCGTCTGGCGCGGCGATCCGCACGGTGCCTTCGGGTAACACCCGCGCCGTCGCAGCCGCTTGCTCAAAGGCCCCGATGGCGGCTTGCGCCGCTTCCGCGGATGCCAGCAGCCGCTGACCGGCTTCGGTTAGTCCATGGCCACGGTTGGTGCGCACGAACAGCGGCACCCCGATTCTTGTTTCCAGCGCGGAGATTCGCCGATGCAATGTGGGCACCGATGTGCCCAACCGCTCGGCCGCGCGCGTCAACCGCGTCTGCTTGGCGACGGCGATGAAGGCTTCGATGTCAGGCCAGCTCATGTTCACACCGGATTTGGAAAACCGCTTTTCAAAAGCGAGGTTGCGGCAGGCAATCCGGACTGTCCATCTCCTATTGGTAAATGTTCGATGGAGAGGCCCCGTGATGACAAGACGCCAATTCGAAGCTGCCGCGCTCGCGACGGTCTTGACCGCTTCGGTCGAAGCCCGAGCAACCTCGGAGGTCATTGCCCGCCAGGCGCCGGCGCATTATCGCCTGTCAGTCGACGGCTTGCGAATCACCGCGCTGTGCGACGGTTACCTCAATCTCGCGCATACGTTGTTCCCAGCGGCGACGGAACAGCATGCTTCCGAACTCGCCCATGCGGCGTTTCTCACGCCCGGACCATTGCCGACCGCCGTCAATGCCTTCGCGGTCGAAGCCGGCGGCCGTCTGATCCTGATCGATGCCGGGGTCGGACCGTCTCGCGGCGATACGCTGGGGCGATTGCCGGCCGAAATGCGCGCAGCCGGTCTCGATCCCGCGCTCGTCGCGGCGGTATTGCTGACTCATCTGCACACGGATCATTGTGGCGGACTGCTCGACGCCGACGGCCAGCCGGTGTTTCCGAATGCCGAGATCCTGGTTGCTGAGCCCGAATGGCAATTCTGGAGTGATCCCGGCTTGGCGGCCCGGGCGCCGGCGGCGATGCGGCCGATGATCAGCGTCGCGAACCAGGCGCTGGGTGCCTATCGCCAGCGTATCACCCGTTTCATGCCTGGGACCGAGCCAATTCCGGGAATTCGCTCCGTCGCATTGGCCGGCCACACTCCGGGCCATACCGGCTTCATCCTGGGCTCCAGCAACGATGCCGTGTTCATCTGGGCGGACATTATCCATGTCGCTTCTTATCAATTCCCGCACCCCGAATGGGGCCTGAGCTTCGACGTCGACCAGACCGCCGCGGCCGACATGCGCGCGCGGACCTTCGCGCAGGTTGCTGGCGACCGTTTGCGTGTCGCGGGTATGCACTTGGCGTTTCCGGGGATAGGCCATGTCGTTCGCGATGGCGCTGGCTTCCGTTATCTTGCCGAAGATTGGCGGCCACTGCGCTGACCGAGGCGCCGGCATGACCCCGTCGACACATCCATTCGCGGCGCCGTACGAATTCTCGCGCGACTTGGTGCCGATCAGGGCGGTTGAGGGACCAATCGCCTGGCAGACAGCCGTTAGGACTGTGCTCCGCTATGGAGCCGACTCACGACGACTATCTTCGTTGCTCACATATTCAAGGTCGCCAGCAGCGTCGTGATGAATATTTGCAATTTCGATCGGAATAAAATCAGTCCGTAAGGCGGATTGGCGAAGCGTGATCCACCGCTTCGAAAACTATTACCGCCAACGATCGGCGCAATACGCTGCGCTATTGCGCCCCGCGGTCGAAAAATCTCTGAAAGCTATTTGACAATATTCCTTTATTGATTGTAGTCCTCTTTATCCCGCTCCACTTGAGGGAGCGTTACCGGGACCCCGACTGGCGCGGGGCGGGAGGTGGCGCCTGCGGGCGTGGGGCAGACGTTGCCTTGCGTGTGGATCAGCACCGAAGCGGGACCCCGCCGATCCGCAGGATAAATATTTGATTTATCTGAGATATATCGCATTCGGCAGGTGGCGCGATCGGCGCCGATCGGGACCCCTGCTCAAACGAATTGTTATCCAGAAATCAGTTGCTTAAGCGGATCTACGAGAGGGACCCGCTTCGGCGCTGATTTACAGATTGGCATGGACTGGCGCATGGAAGTGTCCAACGCCGCTGGTGAGCTGATCTTCCGACTGACATTCAAGACCGAAGAAATAGAGCACCTAAACGGGTGAACTCGGCGCTCTACTTTCAAAGCAGGCCAACGCTGGTAGGTCAATTCTCCGGTGTGTTCCGGCTCTGGTCGAACTGGCGGAGGGCTCTATCACGCCGATCAGCGTTCCACCGCGCGCTGTCTGCAGCGGACTTCCACGCTCTAAACTCCTGCTCGTTCAGCGCCCTCTGCCGCTCCGCTTCTGGTGCGACAAACATATCCGCTTCTGCTTGGCGGCGCCGGCTTCTGGCCACAAGGTAAATAGCTAAAGCGAGACAGGCGTAAAGCGGAGCGAAAATGAATAAAACCCAGATCAGACGAACTACTATCGCCGCAACCATCAGCGCGATGACGACGGCAAGTGCTATCCAGATAGGCATTCCGCTCTCCATCACCCGCTTCCGATAAGGTAGCAGATAGAGAATGGTTTCCTGTCATCAGGACAATAGTGACGTAGTTCCTTGCAACGGGGTCTAAAAACCGTATCCAACATTGGCGACTGCCTGAGCGTATCTCTCGGCGATTAAGCGAATTTCGCACTTCCAGCAAAAGTGGCTGGTATCAGGTAGCTCTATGTCGGAATTTTTGCGAAGCTGTTCGTCACCCGCCTACCGTTAAGTAATTATTTATCAGGATACGTCTGGTGCCGAACATAAAGTTCGGACCGAAACGTATATTTATTCGAGAGCATAAGGGCGAATGCATAGGCTTGTTACTGCCCTTCGATTTGATGTCAGCCGACATCTCGACTTTAGATCCAAGGGGGTAAGCATGCGTAACATCGAGGTTGTATGGTTTGACGATGAAGAATTAGATAGCGATCTTGCGGCGGCTCTTATCCGCGTCGCGCCTCATCTGGCACCCGAAATCGAGGAGCGGCTTGAACGTGCGGAGCCCACCCGAGTACAAATCGTCCTGCAATAATTCAAGTCCTGCGGTATCAGTAGTCCTTCAACAGCTTCCGATTTTTTCGCCATTTTGGCTCGGTGCTGTGCGACCGATAGACCGGCTCCGGCTTCGACCGCAGCGCTTGCACCATGCCTAGCCGGGCGAATTCGATCGGACCATCCTTGTCGGCGGCAAGAAGCAGACATTCCATGGCGGTCTGCCAGGCCTTTGCATCATGCACTTTTAGGGGCAGGGAGGTGATGTACGTCCCCGCATCACGGAGCGTAACGAGCGATGTGCTGCCGGAAACTTCAATCGGTTCAGGAAACTTCAGATCCCACGACATGAACGCTACTCCGCAACGCAACTGAACAGAACCGTGACTCAAGCCGCGTCTGTCCGATTCGTTCCGGCGCGGGCCGGGCGCCTTACTCAGCGTGCAGGGCTGCTTTTTGAGCGACGGTTTCGGCGAGCAGTCGGGTCGCCTCGCTCACTTTCTCGGGGTCGATGAAAAGAGCGATTACGAGCCGGTACCACTCTATCGCTTCGTCGAGTTCAAGGCATTGATCGCACATGATCTTTGAATAGCGACAACGATTTTGCCCGTCTGTTCGATGTCCAACGTTGGAACCGTGAGGCTATTTTGGCGGGTGAAGCTCGCCTTTTAACCACCCCACCACACGGTCCGTCTTCAACGGATCTGGACCGTCGCAGTATATGCAACGGAGCTTGCGCTCCCCCTCGCCGCCGGGAGGCAGCGCTAGGATCAAGTACGCCCCGCAACCGGGGCAGGTTGGTCGTTCGGCCTGGCCCATTCAAACAATTCTGACCATGCCGTCAGATTTTGTCGATAGGGACCGGACCGCCGAAATCGAAAAAATTAGCCGATCGCCATAGCATTCCGGTAGGAACATATCCTCACGCCGCAAGGTTGTCCTTCTTTTGGAGCTTAAATAATGCCCAAAGGAACCACACCTCCACCACCGGATCCGACGTGCTCCAAGTGCGGCCACGTGATGACGACCGCGTCGACCATCCTGGGAATGTCGCATTTTCAGGGATGCACCTTTTCCTGTGATTGTTGCGGCAATGTTGAAATCGCCCAAGGACAGCGGACAACGTCATCTTTGGGTGCCGTGGTTAGCTAGCGTTTCACCGTGAGAGGCCAGCCTGCCTATCAATGAGGGCGGACCGGAAACGGCAGTCTCACCAGAAGTCGGCCGGTGTCATGCCTGGGCGGCTTAACCGCATTGCAAATGCTCGTGAAATTTTTTAACGCGACGGGATCAGCGATGATCTCAATTGGATCGCGGGCGGAATTCATTATTTGCCCAACAGCGATGCGCCTTAAGTTTTAAATGGCTTGGCGCACTTTTAACGCATGATTTAGAGCTGGGACTGGTGGCAGAGCCATTAAAGCGGGCTTTGCAAAATGATATCCCTGGAACAGCGATATGCCGGCGGCGCGTAATACGGTCAGCTCGAGATCGTTTTCGACGCCTTCGCCCAGAACCTGAATATCTAATTGACGAGCAATGCCGACAATACCGGCGACAATCGCCTGCTTCGCTTGGCTAACGTGGATATCGCGTAGCAGCTCCATGTCAATCTTGATCAGATCGGGCTGCAACTTTGCCAGCAGGCCGAGCCCGGCATAGCCGGCACCGAAATCGTCAATCGCTGTCATGAAGCCGAACTTGCGATAGGCGTCGATAATCCGCTGCACATGTGCTGTGTCAATGATCCGCTCGTTTTCCGTGAATTCGAACATAAGGTTTCGATGCGGAAAATTTGCTCGCCGCGCGGCGGCAAGCGATTTTTGGATGCAGGCGCTGGGTTCGTAGACGGCGTTTGGCATGAAATTAATCGATAGCCGAAGATGTGGCTCTTTGAACAATGAGCCTGCCGTCTCGATTGCCATAACACGCGCGGCTTGATCGAAGCGATACCGGGTGTCCTCGTTGACTTGTTCCAAAATGGATAAGGCGGACTCACCGTTTGATCCACGGACCAATGCCTCATAGCCCCAAACACGGCCCAGATTTAGATCTACGATTGGCTGAAAAGCCATTTTAAATTCAAACGGGAGGGGAATATCTTCACGACATCCAACGCATTGAGCCGGCATCCGTTGATCTCCAGACAAATATCCAGATACCTTTATTATCCTGAACAGTTAAAGTTTTATTATCTGTCGTGAGACCAACTTAGCCAGCGAGTTATTTATTGGTTGGTCATGCGAGCGTAGCGTTAGAAATCCTCGTCGCCATCCACGACAAGAAAACCTTCGCGATCGCGGATAGCTTGGGCGGCTTCAATCAGGGCGTCCATCATCAGGTCGCCAGATAATTCGAGGTCTGCTATTTCACAGACTGGCCCGATGATTTGATCAATCTCTTAGGGCTGCACATGCGTCAACAACCGAGCCATCTTCCGCCTGCTTCAAGACGAATGCGATCTGCGCCTCTGAAAACTTCGATGCCTTCATGGAACTCTCCTCGTCCCCGGTCAGGGGATCATAAATGGAAAATTCCAGTTCAGACCGGCCTAATTGGGCGGGGGCAGGTCAGTTCTGGCGAGCACCACCAGACGGTCGTCGGTCTCGATCCGGGTCAGGTACGAGCTGTTTGTTGGACTGATTGCCGGAGCCAAAGGACACCTCACTAATCTGCGCAGATCACGTGCTCCGCAGGCTACTACAGAATGCAGTCCGAGGGCTTGCCTCATTGTGGAGGCCATACTTCATACTTCCGTTGAGGGTCACTAGCGCCTTTGTGACGCCCTACCAAGCACTTCAGGTCCACGCCGAACACCGGAAATTGTCCGAGCGCTCCGTCGTGTCGGACAGTGCCGACAGCGCGTCGCGACATCCGCCGCGCCCAAGCGATCATGGGAATGGTCGGCGCAAGGCGCTTCGCGATTGCGCCCCGCGGCCAAAAAAATCTCAAAAAATATTTGACAATATTCCTTTACTGATTATAGTCCTCTGCATCCCGCTCCACTTGAGGGAGCGTTACCGGGACGCCGACTGGCGCGGGGCGGGAGGTGGCGCCTGCGGGCGTGGGGCAGACGTTGTCCCGCGCACTCGGGAGGCCTCGGCAAGCCGTCCGAGCCCACTACGGGGCTCTGCCTTCGATGGCCGGAGGGGACGGGTGGAAGGCCGGCGGAAGCTGGCTGGACCCGCGGTCACGCTGACCGCTAGCCTGTCCCCGAAGCACGGCGCCGGGGACAGAAATCGCCACGGCGGGGCGTCGAAAGGCGTTGCCGTCGCTCTGGTGCTCGACGTGTCGAGGGCCAGGCGGCGGCCCTAACTACAGTGGCGCCTTTCGGCGCTCCGCCTCCCTCTTTGGGGGCACCGGGAAAATGAACATCGCTGGCCGGATGGCCCCGTGAAGTCTTCACGGGGCGCGCAGAGCCGTGCCGCAACCCTAGCCAAGGAGACGACGATGGGAAGTAACCACTTCGTACAGACGCCGCAGCAACGGGCGTGGTCGGAAGCAAGTGAGCAATATGAGCAGGAAGTAGCCGAACGCTTTCATCGCCGGGTCAGCGACATGGCGTAAGGATGGCGACTATGTTCGGTGCGGCAGTGCCGGCGTCGGCGCCGTTGCAGCGACAAGAGCCTGATCTGTCACGCCATCCTCGACCGCGAGCGGCCGGTCCGGGAGCTGACGCCGACCGAGAAGGCGCGCTTCAAGTACCAGTTCCACAAGGCGATCCAGGCCAGCCTGGCCAAGGCGGCGGCGGAGGGCAAACCGCTGGGTGAAGAGCGGGAGCGGCGGATCGAGGAGCTGAGGCGGCAGAAATTGGCCAGCTATGGCATCGTCGAAGACCGGAAGCACAAGTGAGGCACGACATGAGCGCTGTGAGCCGCCATGTTCTGGCCTTCACCTCTCGCCGCGTGGAGCGGGGAGAGGTCAAGATCCGCGCACAAAAAAGCCGGCGTTGCCGCCGGCTTTCGTTGCAATGGATGTCGGCTCGCTCAGTAGGCGGCTTCCATCGCCGCCTGTTCCTGCCGGGCAATCGTGCCCTTGACCGCGGTCTGCACCTTCTCGAAGGCACGGACCTCGATCTGGCGAACGCGCTCGCGCGACACGCCGAACTCGGTGGCGAGATCTTCCAGCGTCATCGGGTCATCGGCGAGGCGACGCGCCTCGAAGATGCGCTTTTCCCGCGCGTTGAGCACGCCGATCGCGCCGGTCAGCGCCTGGCGGCGATGATCGAGTTCTTCATGCTCGGCCAGCACCGCTTCCTGCGTCGGCGCATGGTCGACCAGCCAATCCTGCCATTCGCCTGCTTCGCCGTCGTCTCGGATCGGCGCGTTCAGCGACGCGTCGCCGCCGAGGCGGCGGTTCATGTCGACGACGTCCTGTTCGGTCACGCCGAGCCGCTTGGCGATGATCTTGACCTGGTCGGGGCGCATATCGCCTTCGTCCAGCGCCGAGATCTTGCTCTTCGCCTTGCGCAGGTTGAAGAACAGTTTTTTCTGGTTCGCCGTGGTGCCCATTTTGACAAGCGACCAGGAGCGCAGGATGTACTCTTGAATCGACGCCTTGATCCACCACATGGCGTAGGTGGCGAGGCGAAAGCCCTTCTCGGGCTCGAACCGTTTCACCGCCTGCATCAGGCCGACATTGCCTTCGGAGACGACCTCGGAAATCGGCAGGCCGTAGCCGCGATAACCCATGGCGATCTTGGCGACGAGACGCAGATGGCTGGTCACCAGATGATGCGCGGCGTCGCGGTCATCGTGCTCGCGCCAGCGTTTGGCAAACATGTATTCCTGCTGGGGTTCCAGCATCGGAAATTTACGGATTTCCGACAGGTAGCGAGACAGTCCGGATTCCCCGTTGAGAACCGGCAGTGTAGCTGTACGGGCCATTTTCGCGCCCTCCAGTGGTTCAGGCCCCCGATAGCGGCGGGCCAGGCAGCGAGCGCTTGGTTAAAGCCGTCCCGGCTGCGAAGTTCCGCGTCGGATATTCGACGCAGGTGCAACATACACCGTACTACACGCGTATTGGAAGTGAACTTCCTGTCACGTTCCGGTGTGGATAATACAAGCTGCTGGAATACAACGAAGTTTTCCATGCATCCGCGTCATTCCGTCGCCGCCAGATGACTCCGCAGCAGCTCCAGATCGGCCGGCAGCTCGGAAATCCACTCGCGAATCTCGCCGGTGCGAGGGTGTTCGAGGGTCAGCATATAGGCATGCAGCGCCTGGCGGCCGAGATCGGCCAGCGCGCGCTGGCTCCGCGGGCCCAGCGCATTGGATTTGGTCTTGAAATGCGGGCCATAGACCGAATCGCCCATCAGCGGGTGCTGGATATGCGCCAGATGCACGCGGATCTGGTGGGTGCGGCCGGTCTCGAGCTGGCAGGCCAGCAGGCTGGCCACCGGCTTGCCGTGGCGGTCGAGGAACTCCTGCTTGACGTCCCAATGCGTCACCGCCTCGCGGCCGGTATCGCGCACCGCCATCTTTTCACGCGCATAGGGATGGCGGTCGATCGGCGCGTTGACGGTGCCGCCCTGGCGTTTCGGCACACCCCAGGCGAACGCCATATAGCCGCGGCGCATCTCATTGGTGCGGCCGTGATCGGCGAATTGCGCGCTCAGCGACTGGTGGGCATGGTCGTTCTTGGCGACCACCATCAGCCCGGTGGTGTCCTTGTCCAGCCGGTGCACGATGCCCGGCCGTCGGACGCCGCCGATCCCCGACAGCGTCGCGCCGCAATGCGCGATCAGCGCGTTGACCAGCGTGCCGGTCTCGTGGCCGGCGGCGGGATGCACGACCAGGCCCTTCGGCTTGTTGATGACGATGATGTCGTCGTCCTCGAACACGATATCGAGCGCGATATCCTCGCCTTCCGGCTCGGCGGCGATCGCCGGCGGCACGTCGATTGTGATCGTATCGCCGGCGGGGACATGATAAGCGGGGTCGCGAACGGGCAGGGCGGCGGCTTCGTTGCGGGCGATCGTGACCTGGCCGGCCAGAATCAGCGCTTTCAGCCGCGACCGCGACAGCGCCGGGCTGCGCACCGCCAGCACGCGGTCGAGCCGGGTGGAGCCCTCGTCGCCCAGCACCGTAACGTCCAGCCTGACATCATTGGTGGCGGACGCGTCCTGAATGGAAGAGTTTTGCATGACTGAACCTGTTGCGCCCGATCCGAACCCTGAACAGACCGCGGCCATGATGGCCAAGGTCAGGCGGATGATGCTGATTGCCGGCCTGACCACCGCTCTGGGCATCGGGGCGCTGCTCGTCGTGATCGGCTACCGCCTTTTCCGCAGCGAGGGAAGCGTTGTCACCGCGGTGTCGACCGCGACGCTGCCGAAAGGTGCCAGGATCCTCTCCACCGCGGTGGTCGCGGACCGGGTGATTCTGACCCTCGACATTGCCGGCAGCACCGAAATCCGCACCTATGACGCCAAGACCCTGAAGCCGGTGGCGACGCTGAAATTCGCCCAGGAGCCGTAAGTCGCTGTAGAAGCTGGAGAATCGGCCGCCAAATTATCGCACCGCGGCATCTTGCAGCCGGCCGCATTCGCGGCTATTGCTTGCCGCGAGGCTCCCTTCGTCTAGCGGTTAGGACGTTGCCCTCTCACGGCGAAAACAGCGGTTCGATTCCGCTAGGGAGCACCAAGACAGCGGCGCGAATACTGAATTTATTTGGCTTTTTGTCAATAGTGTAAAGGCCGGACCTCTAAAGGCCCGTCGCCTTGACACTTTTGCGCGCGGTTCCTAAGCCGTTCCCCATGCCGCGCAAACTCCCAAAGTACGTTCAAGCCTTCTTGGATACGCATAATCACCCGCGCTTTTACTTCCGAAAGAAGGGAGCGCCGCGCGTGACGCTGCCGGGCCTGCCGTGGTCCGAAGGGTTCATGCGGGCGCACGCCGCCGCCCTGATCGGCGGCAAGCCTGACAGCCCGCCTGATGACCTTGTGGCCGCCCGTCAGCCCGCGCAGATGATCATCCCCAAGTCTATGGCGGCGCTGATCCGCGATTTCAAACGCTCGCGCTTCCCGGAACTTGGGGCCGTGACGCAAGCGAACTACACTCGCCTGCTGGCGAAGCTGGAACTCGTTGCGGGTCACCTCCCGGTAGCAGGCATAAAGCCGGAAGACATTCAGCGG
>JACMOT010000420.1 GCA_014377915.1 Tardiphaga sp. | reverse complement strand
GTGTCGCGCAGCTGCGCGTTCAGCTGCTTGCGGGTGATGCCGGGCTGCACGACCACGTCGAGATCGTCGCCATGAACGGCGACGATGTGGTTCATCTGCGAAAAATCGAGACAGACGCCGCCATGGATCGCGGCGGTATTGCCTTCCAGCGAGGTGCCGGCGCCATAGGCGACCATCGGCATGTTCATGCACGCGCAGAGCTCGACGATGCGGCGAACCTCGTCCGTCGACTGCGGAAACACCACCACGTCGGGTGGCGCGGACACATGATAGGCCTCGCTGCCGCCGTGACCGGCCAGCGTCCCGGCCGAGGTCGTGACGCGCGATCCGAACATCGCGGTCAGGCTCTCGGCAACGCTCGCCACGCGGTCCATGACACCCATCGTTTCCACCCCTGTGCTGGCCCGTTGATCGGACTCTGGCACCTCGTTCAGACAGAACGGCGACCCGCCGGACTGGTTGTCGTCAATGTCGGGCCGCGGTCGCTGCCGCAATGATGCTGGTTTTTGCGGGCCTCGTCACGCTGCACCGCGACCATCGGGCTCGCCAAGACCCGACAGGCGCTCGGCCAAGCGCACCGGCGCGATGAAATCGACCTCGCCCTCGCCCTGCGCGATCAGCGACCCATAGACTTCCCGCATATGCGCGGCGAGCGGCAGCGGCACATCGACGTGATGGCCGGCGCCGAGAATGAGATCGAGATCCTTGGCCATCTGGCGGCAGGAAAAGGTCGATTCAAAATCGCCACGGCGCAGCGGCGCCGTCTTGTACTTGACCATCGGCGAGGCGATGGCGCTGTCGTCGAGCACATTGAGAATATCCTGCCACGCAATGCCGCCCTTGCGCGCCAGCGCCAGGCTTTCGGCCATCATGCCGGCGGACACCGCGATCATCAGGTTGACAGCGAGCTTGGCGTACCGCGCTTCCTCGGCGCTACCGAGATAGGTCCGCGCTCGCGTGAAACTCGCAATCACCGGAAGCACCCGCTCGAAAGCCGCCTTCGGCCCGGAGACGAAGCAGGTCAGCGCCCCGGTATGGGCGATGCTGGCATTGCCGGATACCGGCGCGCGCAGATAATGGATGCCCGCAGCCTCCGCTACCACACTCAGCTCGGCGGAGATTTCGGCGCTGACGGTGCTGGTCTCGACCAGAACCGCGCCGGGCGACATCGCCGCGACAACGCCGTCCGCTCCGAACATGGACCCGCGCAAGGCTTTGTCGTCCGGCAGCGAGGCAATGACGACATCCTTGCCGGCGACAGCAGCCGCGGCGGTCGCCGCCGACACAACTCCCTCACCCGACGCCATTGCCAGCCGCTCGCGACCAGGATCGTAGGCTGTGACATCGAATCCCGCCTTGCGGGCGAGTGCGGCCATGGGCAGGCCCATTTTGCCGACGCCGATCCAACCGATACTTGCTATCGTGCTCACGTCATGCCGCCTTGTTGATGTGGTTCATGTCATCGATGATGCGGCGGCCGGATGCCGCCAGCGCATCGAGTTTCCGCTGCCGGTCGATGAGTTGCATGCGGCCATCACGCTTCTTCCAGGCGCCGGCGATCATCACGGCCTCAACATTGGCTGGGCCGGCCTGCATAACCACGGTCGACACCGGATCGTGCACCGGCCAAAGGTTCATGGCGGTGGCGTCGAGCATAACCAGGTCTGCCTGCTTGCCCGGCGTCAGCGAGCCGATGCGATTCTCGAGGCCGAGCATGCGGGCACCTTCGATGGTCGCCCAGCGCAGAGCCTCGCGCACCACGATGGTGGAGGTCGGCGGAATCCCATCGCGCGCGCGCCGCGCGACGCTGTTGTCAAGCGCGCGCTGCGTCGTCAGCGCCATCCGCGCCACCGCGAACATATCACCTGATATCACCGACTCCAGATCGACGCCAAGCGACGGAGCCGCGCCGAGCTGCCGCAGCCGGCCGGTGATCGGGAAGCCATGGCCCTGGATCAGTTCATTCTCCGGCGTCACCGAGAACGATACGCCCAGATCGACAAAGCGGCGCAATTCGTCGTCGGTGAGATTGTTGCCGTGCACGATGTTGATGCCAGGCCCGACCAACCCATCGGCGACAAGAATACCCCAGCCCTCGGGGGTGCGCGCCGCGCCGCCGCCCTGATGCATCGAGGCGACCAGGCCGAACTCGCGGGCCAGCGCAAAATCCTGCCGCGCCACGTCGAGGTTCGAATAATGCGGTCCGAGAATGGCGAGACCCAGCGTCATCAGGCCACTGCTGTCCGCGAACGGTCCTGCCAGCAGCCGCTCGACCTCGTGGCGCGGATGCGGTACTTCGGAAAAATGCGGCTGGCCGGGCTTCGGGGCCGGCTTCGGCGAGCCATGGAAGAACGCCGCCCGCATACCGCTTTCGGAAAGAGCTGACACCGCTGCATCGGTATGATCCGGCGTCGGATTGTTGTGGCACCAGTCCACCAGCGTGGTGGTTCCGCAGTCGATCTGGTTGAGCGCGCCAACCAGGGTGGCGATATGGATGTCCTCGGGCCGGAACACGGTTGCCAGGCCGGCATGCATCTTTCCGAAGTATTCCGGCAGCGTCCAGTTCGACGCGTAGCCGCGCAGCGCGGTCTGCCAAGTGTGCATGTGGGCATTGATCAGTCCGGGAATCACGATGCGGCCCCGGCCATCGACGATCTCAGCGTCGCCGGCCTCAATTTGCACACCGACCGCGGCAATGCGATCATTATCCACCAACAGGTCCGCGCCGGCGAGGTCGCCGAGCGCCTCATCCATGGTGATGATCGTCGCTGCCTTGATCAGAACGCGCGCCATCGGCGCCCGCCGACGGCTCGAACACACGCACCCGACCGATGGGCGGCACACGTCATGCTGCTATGATCGATGAGTTGCCTCACCACGACCGTCCTCCGCGCGACCATCTTTGTGGCCATTGCGCCCAACGTGACCGAGGTCACGCGCCTGCGTTTCATTCCCGACGCCAATCTCCAATTTTATGCACACGTTTGTCAACAACACCGCGACGCCTATTCCGGCGCTGTGTCTGTTGTTGCTTTGCAGCATGACGAGACGTCGCCCTCGCGATGCGGTTCGGCTACAAACGGTTACCGACTCGTTCGGCGTACCATCGGAAGATTCTCATGGACCGCGTGAAAAACAAGGATAGTAAGACGCCACAGCGGATCGCGCGGGCGACGATCATTGATGTCGCCGAACGCGCCGGCGTGCACTGGTCCACAGTATCGCGTGCGCTCAATCCCGCAAAACGGCATCTGATCTCGTCGGAAATGATTGAGCGGATTTTGGCCTGCGTCGAACAGCTCGGCTATCGACAGAACGCCATGGCGTCCGCGCTGCGCACCCAGAAGAGCCGGACCATCGGCGTGATCGTGTCGAACCTCGGCGACCCCATCCATCCACCGATCGTGCGGGCGATCGAGGACCGTTTTGGCGAGATCGGCTACGTCGCGTTCGTCGGCAACACTGACAACGACTCCGAACGGGAGGCGGCGTTGATCGATCGCTTCATCGCCCAGGGGGTCGACGGACTGATCGTGGCGACCTTCAAGCTGAAGGATCCGCTGGTCGACAAGTGCCTGCAAGCCGGCGTGCCGACGGTGGCGGTGTTCCGCGATCCGCAGCGCCCGGAAATCCCCAGCGTCCGCGTCGATGACGCCGGGGCGATGGCGCAGGCGGTG
>JACMOT010000419.1 GCA_014377915.1 Tardiphaga sp. | reverse complement strand
TGCCCTTCGCTTCCAGCCATTGCCGGTCCGGTTCGGACCACGGCGTGCGCGGGCAGGCCGTGCCGACGTAAGGCACGGTAGCGCCGGACTCAATCAGCAACCGCGCCACCAGCAATTCGGACCCCTCATAGCCGGACACCGTGATGCGCGCGCTGACGGGCTTGGCCGCCAGCGCGGCCTTGATGGCCGGCAGGAAGCGGTTCTTCGCGGCATCGATCCTGTCGCGCGACACGTTGCAGGCCGCGCCGATCGCTTCCAGCCAGGCCTCGGTGCCGTCATGCCCCACCGGCGCGGAGCCGACGATGTTGCGGCCCGCCAGATCGAACTGCCGGAAGCTCGCGGTGTAGAACGGATGAATGGCCGCGACCACCTGGCAATCCAGCGCGGCATACAGCTCGCGCCATTCCCGTGACGGCACCACCGGACCCGCCGCGAGCCCGAGCGGCTCCAGCATCATGCCGATGCCGACGGGATCGGCGGGAAACATCTCGCCGACCAAAGTCACCGTCGGCCGCTCGCTGCGACCGCCGCGCGGGGCGGCGACCGGCCCCTGCTCGGCTTCCTTGCGGGCATATTCCAGCATCGCCGCGGCGAGCACGTCCTTGGCCTCGGCATGGGTCGGCACGCCGAAGCCCGGCACGTCGATGCCGATGATGCGGACGCCGTTGATCTCGTCCGGCAGCAGGTCGAGCGGCACGCCCGACGCGGTGGGCACGCAGAGATTGGTAATGATGATGGTGTCGTAGAGCGCGGGATCGGCGAGCTTGAACACCGCCTCGCGAATGTCCTCGAACAGTTTTCCCGTCACCAGCGTCTCGGAATTGAACGGCACGTAGCCGACGCTGCGGCGCGCGCCATAAAAGTGCGAGGTAAAGGTCAGGCCGTACACGCAGCACGCCGAACCGGACAGGATCGTCGCGGTGCGCCGCATCCGCAGGCCGACGCGCAGGCTGCCGAACGCCGGGCACATGCTCTGCGGCTGATCGTGCGGGCCTTTCGGATAGTCGGCGGCATAGCGGTCGAGGATCGCGCTCTTGCCGGCGGCTTTCGCGGCCGCACAAAGCTCGGCCTTGCCGGCATGGCAGCCGACTCCATCGACCTTCGTCGCGGCAGCGTTGATCACCGGCGCAGGCGCTTCATCAACAACGATCTCGACGGCGTCGTGCGCGACGGATTCGGCAATGGTTCCGCTATAGCGAGGCAGGATGGCGTTCATGGCGTGCGCTCCATTGCCCTGCTCTCACGCCGCGTCGTAGACGACTTCGAGCGACAGCTTTGTCACTACCGACTTGCCGCACATATCTTCCATCGTCGCCGGATCGAGCACCACGTTGCGGCCGGTGACCTCGCTGGCGAACAGGCCGAGCAGCCCGTCCTGGGTCAGCGGCGCCGGCCGAACCGGCGGCGCCAGCCCGACATTGGTGGCGAGCGTCTCGAACAGCGACGCCCACGGCCCTCCGGGCAGGCCGATGATCTCGTAATTCGCCGATTTCTTGCGGATGTCGTCATCGGCCGGAATCGCGGCCAGAACCGGGATACCAACTGCCTGCGCGAAGGCCGCGGCCTCGCCGGTGCCGTCATCCTTGTTGATCACCATGCCGGCGACGCCGACATTGCCGCCAAGCTTGCGGAAGTATTCCACCGCCGAGCAGACATTGTTGGCGACATAGAGCGACTGCAGGTCGTTGGAACCGACCACGATCACCTTCTGGCACATGTCGCGCGCGATCGGCAGGCCGAAGCCGCCGCACACCACGTCGCCGAGGAAATCCAGCAGCACGTAGTCAAAGCCCCATTCATGGAAGCCGAGCTTCTCCAGCAGTTCAAAGCCGTGGATGATGCCGCGTCCGCCGCAACCGCGCCCGACCTCGGGGCCGCCCAGTTCCATCGCGAACACGCCGTCGCGCTTGAAGCAGACGTCACCGATCTTCACCTCCTCGCCGGCCAGCTTCTTCCTGGACGAGGTCTCGATGATGGTCGGGCACGCCCGGCCGCCGAACAGCAGCGAAGTGGTATCACTCTTCGGATCGCAGCCGATCAGGAGTACCTTCTTGCCCTGCTGCGCCATCATGTAGCTGAGGTTGGCGAGCGTGAACGACTTGCCGATTCCGCCCTTGCCGTAAATCGCGATGATCTGGGTTTCCTTGGTAACTTCTGTCGTCACCGGCGCATCGGGCTCGATCGCCGCTTCTGCGCGCAGCGCATCCTTCATATTGATCTGCGGAATGGCATTCATGAAAGCGCGCTCCAGTTCAGAACCATTTTCAGGCAGGAGGAATCGTTGAAGGCCGTGCGATAGGCATCGGGCGCATCCGACGCGGCATGGCGATGGGTGATCAAGCCGTCGAGCGAGAGTTTGCCTGACTCAATCAACGCGCGGGTAGCGACCAGATCACGCGGCTGCCACTGCGCGGCGATACGGATCCGCGCCTCGCGCATGAAGGCAGGCGCAAACGCAAACGATAGCGGCTGGTGGTAGAAGCCGGCGAGTACGATCTCGCCGGACGGCGCGAGCCGCCCGATCAACGTGTCGAGCAAGCTGGCATCGCCGGAGACGTCGGTGATGGCGCGGTAGTCACGGCGCGGATCGCTGGCGGGATCGAGCACCTCGTAGCCGAGCGCGCCGGCCAGCCGCGCCGGGTTGTTCTCCCACACCGTCGGCGGCGGATTGCCCAGTGCGATGGCGATACGCGCCAGCAGACGGCCGAGCACGCCGTGGCCGACGATACAATGCGGGCTCACGGCGCCCGGCGACGCCACCGCGTGATAGGCCGTAGCCGCCAGCGCCAGCAGGATGCCGCGGTCGCCGAGTTGCGCGTCCACCGGTACGACGCGCTTCGCCGGAACCACCAACCGCGAGGCCGAGGCGCCAAACAGCCCGCGGACTTCGCCAAAACATTTGGCGCCCGGCACGAACACGGTGTCGTCGGCGTGCAGCCCGCTTTCGCCGGAAGCTTCAACTACGCGGCCGACCGACTCGTAGCCGGGGACCAGCGGATAGCCCATGCCGGGAAAGCTCGGCATATGGCCGGACCACAACAGCCGCTCGGTGCCGGTGGAGACGCCGCTGAAATCGATATCGACGACCACGTCGCCTTGCACCGGCGCCGTCAGAGCTAGCGTGTCGAGCTCGATCCGCTGCGGCTGCTTGAGAACGACGGCGATGGTCTCCATCGCAAACTCCCCGTCACGGCAGCATGAGCTGCGCCTGATAGTGTAAGGTTATGCTGACGTTTTAATATGTCAAGTCTAATTAACATCGGCACCGTCAACTTTGCTTGCCTTGCGGGCCGTGACCACGCTCGTCAGCATCGGCATGCCCGCCGGCTTCAGCGCGACTGCCGCGAATCCGGTCTCCATCAACATCGCGCGCAGCCGATCGAACGTCCGCGGCCGGCCGGAACCCATCGCCAGGAGATAAAATGCAAAATAAGCATCGGCGATCGGCTCGGCGCCGCGGATGCCGGCGAGCGGCTCGGAAATCACAAGCGT
>JACMOT010000418.1 GCA_014377915.1 Tardiphaga sp. | reverse complement strand
TACCGACTGGGCATGTGCGCCAGAAGGGAAAAACGCCGCTCCCGCCAACGACGCAAATGCCAAAAAACACCCGAAGCTTGCCAAGGTGGTATATGAATGCAACTTCATGGAGCGGTACCGGTAGGGTGCACGTATTTCGTGCAGTCGTTTGACCGGTAGGCGCGCAACCGCGATCTGCATAGGAATACCCTCAGCGGTGCGGTAAACGGATTTATCGTGGTGCTATTGGGCAACACGCGGTACCAGCGAGCCTGGAAAACCGGAACTGGCCGGGATCAATGATTTTCATGCCAGGATTTGAGCGGTGCCATCACGAAGCCGCGAACCATCCGCGTCGAACAGCTTAGCGCCCGGCGCAAGCCTTCGTGCCGGGCGGCGTTTCATTTATATCCGGATATCAGCTGGCTATTGCCCCGACGGCGTGCGCAACCCGTGCCAGGCGTCGCGGACCTGGTGATAATGCACTTCCGGCAGATAGTCCGGGGTGTTCAGCCCGAGCGTCTGCACGTCGAGCTTGCCGACCGCGCTGAGCAGCGCATAGGAGGCGATGACGCGGTCGCGCTGCGCGCCGATCAGCCGGGCTTTCGCGGATACCAGATCCTGCTGTGCGTTCAGCACGTCGACCGTGGTGCGCTGGCCACCGGCGGCTTCGCGTTGCACGCCGGCCAACGCCACGCCGGCGGAGCGGACTTCAGCCTCGGCGGCGGTCACCGCGGTCTTGGCGCCTTCGTTGGACACCCACGCGCCGGTCGCAGCCGTGCGGGCCTGGGTGCGCACCTGGTCCAGCACCAGCCGGCTCACCGAGGACAGTTCCTTGGCCTGCCGCGTCTGCGCGGCGGCGAGGCCGCCATCATAGATCGGCGCGTTCAACTGGCCGATGATCGAGGCCTGGTCGGTGCCGAAAGTCCCCAGCGTCGGATCATTGTCCTTGGAGCGGCTGGCGCTGCCCTGCAGGGTAATGGTCGGCAGCAGCGTGCTTTCGGTGACCTTGATGGTGGTGGTGGCGACATCGACGTCGAAGCTGGCGGCGATCACGGCGGGATGCGCGCGAAAAGCCTGGTTGAGCGCCTCGTCGCGGCCGCGCGGCAGCAGCCGGTCCATCGGCTCGGCCGGGCTCAGGCGCGACGGCGCGTTGCCGATCACCTGGGCGTAGGTGGCCTGGCTGATGGCGTAATTGACTTCGGCGGCGTTGAGATCGGCCTGGCCGCGCGCGAGGCGGGCTTCGGCCTGCGACGTATCGGTCGGCGTGACGTCGCCGGCATTGAGCCGCTTCTGGGCGATGCCCAGCGTCTCCTTCAGCGAGGTGACGTTGGCGCGCTGCGCTTCGACCAGCGACTGGTTGGCCAACACATTGGTATAGGCGATCACAGCGTCGAGCAGCACGCCCTGGCCGACATTGCGCAGCGCCTCGCGGCCGGACTTGACCTGCAATTCGGCGACGCGAACGCTGTTCGCGGTCTTGTTGCCGTTATAGAGCGTTTGCGTCACGGTGACGCCGATCGTCCACGGCTTCAGCGTCGCGCCAGCGATGGTGTTGTCCACCAGCAGGTTGCGTACGGCCTGCAAGCCATAACTCAGCGTGGCGTTGACCTGCGGGCGGTAGCCGGCCATCGCCTGCGGCACGTTCTCGTCGGTAGCGCGCTGCCGCGCCCGCTCGGCGTTCAATTGCGGGTTGGACTGGTAGGCCTTGACCAGCGCCTCCGGGACGGACTCGGCGCGCGCGCCGACCACAGCGAAAGCGCTGCAGCCGATGATGCCTAGCGCCGTGCCATTGAGCAGCGCGCGCCTGGCGGCGAGGCCGAGTCTCCCATGATGGTGATTCATTGTATCCCAAAGCCGTAGTTGGACGTCCGCATCCGCCGACGTCACCTGTATGTTTAGAGGGCGTTGCCATCGCAGGCAAACCTTCCGACGCAGAACCATCTGGCTTTGACGTGTTCCCCACAGGGCATTTTCATGCCTCTGTTTGCTAGTTTTTCCAATGTCCTAGCGGCAAAAGTTGCGACCGGGAATGCGACATTAAACCCTCCTGCACACGTATGCGTGTGTTGCACGCCGGGGACATTTCTGAACTTCCCCTAAACAATGGTAACAGCATCCGGCGAATTCGCGTGGCCGCGCGGCTACCGTCCGTATTTCTCAGCCGGGACCATCATGCCGAAATTATTCTCCGACCCCGACGCTATCGCGGAGGATATCATCCGCGAGGTTGGCCAGACGCTGGTGGTCGGCCTGCCGCTTGGCCTCGGCAAGGCCAACCACATCATCAATGCGCTGTACCGGCGCGCGGTCGCCGATCGGCGCATCCGGCTGACGCTGTTCTCGGCGCTGACGCTGGAAAAGCCAAAACCGTCGGGTGAACTGGAAAAGCGATTCATCGCGCCGGTGATCGAGCGGCTGTTCGGCAACTATCCCGATCTCGATTACGCGCAGGCGCTGCGTGACGGCGCGCTGCCGGATAATATCGAGGTCATCGAGTTTTTCTTCCTCGCCGGTAAATGGCTGCGCGTGCCCTATGCGCAGCAGCGCTATATTTCGGCCAACTACACCCATGCCGCGTCCTATCTGCTGGCGCGGGGGCTCAATGTCATTACCCAACTGGTCGCCAAACGGGTGATCGACGGCGTGGCGCGCTACAGCCTGAGCTGCAATACCGACACCACGCTGGATCTGATGCGCGCCCGCGCCGAGGGCCGCGCCGCGTTCCGGCTGATCGGCCAGGTCAATGCCGAACTACCGTTCATGCCGGGGCAGGGCGATCTCGCGGGTTCCGAATTCAGCGCCGTGCTGCAAAGCGACGCAACGGAATTTGCGCTGTTCGCACCGCCATCGGAGCCGATCTCGGACACCAAATACGCGATCGGCCTGCATGCCGCCGGGCTGGTCCGCGACGGTGGCACGCTGCAGATCGGCATCGGTCAGATCGGCGATGCGCTGGCGCAGGGGTTGGTCGTGCGCCATCACGACAACGCGGCGTTTCGTCAGATCATGGGTCGATTGTCGCCGGCGGTGCCGGTCGAGAGCAGCACTTTCGAACGCGGACTCTATGGTGTCAGCGAGATGCTGTTCGAGGCGTTTCTGGCGCTGATCGACGCCGGCATCATCAAACGCGAGGTCGATGGCACCATTCTGCATGGCGCGTTTTTTCTCGGACCCAAGGCATTTTACCAGAAGCTGCGCCAAATGGCGCCGCGGGCGCTGGCCAAAATCCAGATGGTGCCGGTGTCGTTCACCAACGAACTCTACGGCGATGAAGCCGCCAAACGCCGCGCCCGCGTCGATGCCCGCTTCGTCAACAATGCGATGATGGCGACGCTGATGGGCGCCGCGATTTCCGACGGCCTCGACAATGGCCAGGTGGTGAGTGGCGTTGGCGGCCAGTATAATTTCGTCGCGCAGGCGTTCGCACTCGAGGGCGCGCGCTCGGTGCTGACGGTGGAAGCGGTACGGGCGGGCCGCAAGCCCGCTTCCAACATTCGCTGGAGCTATGGCCACACCACCATCCCGCGGCATCTGCGCGACATCGTCGTCACCGAATATGGCGTCGCCGATCTCCGCGGCAAGTCGGATGCCGACGTGATCGCGGCGATGCTGGCGATTTCGGATTCGCGTTTTCAGCCCGAGTTGATGCGGCAGGCCAAGGATGCCGGCAAGCTGCCGAAGAATTTCCAGATTGCCGACGCGCATCGCGACAATGCGCCGGAGCGAATCGCGGCCGCGCTGCAACCGGCGCGCGACGCCGGGCTGCTGCCGAACTTTCCGTTCGGCAGCGATTTCACCGAGGTCGAGCAGCGGCTGATCCCGGCGCTGCAGATCCTGAGTGCGAACGCGCACGCGCCGACAGGTCTTGCGGCGTTATTGTGGCAGGGGCTCACGACTTCGCCGCATCCCTCTGATCAGGCATGCCTTTCCCGGCTCGGCCTCGACAAGCCCTCAACTCTCGCGGAGCGCGCCTACCGCGCGCTGGTCAGCGCCGCGCTGGCGAGAACAAGAGCGTGATCCCGTTTCCGGGACGCGATGCGGCATTCTTGATGCCGCATCGTAGATCCGGGTGCGATCTACCTGTTCTTGTTGACCGGCTTGCGCTTGTCGATGAACGCCGCCATGCCCTCGGCACGGTCTTCCAGCGCGAAGGTCGCGTGAAACAGATCGCGCTCGACCTTGAGGCCTTCGCTCAGCGGCGTCTCGAACGCGCGGTTGACGGCGCTCTTGGCCATCGTCGCCACCGGGCGCGACATCGCCGCGATCTTCTCGGCCATCGCGATCGCTTCTTCCATCAATTTGTCGGCCGGCACGATGCGGCTGACCAGTCCGGCGCGCTCGGCCTCCGCGGCGTCCATCATCCGCCCGGTGAGGCAGAGGTCCATCGCCTTGGATTTGCCGATCGCACGGGTCAGGCGCTGGGTGCCGCCGATGCCGGGGATGGTGCCCAGCGTGATCTCGGGCTGGCCGAATTTGGCGGTGTCGGAGGGGATGATGATGTCGCACATCATCGCCAGCTCGCAGCCGCCGCCGAGCGCGTAGCCGGAGACGGCGGCGATGGTCGGCTTGCTGCAGGTCGCGACGCGGTCGCCGCCGATCTGGGTGAAGTCGCTGCTGAACATGTCGATGAAGTTCTTCGGCTGCATCTCCTTGATGTCCGCGCCGGCGGCAAAGGCCTTCTCGCTGCCGGTGACGATGATGCATCCGACGCCGTCATCCGCTTCGAGCTCATCGATCGCGAGCTTGATCTCGCTGAACACGCCGAACGACAACGCGTTGAGCATCTTCGGGCGGTTGAGGCGGAGAATGCCAACGGCGCCTTGGCGCTCGACGATGATGTGTTCGAAGCTGCTCATGTTTCATCCCGCGGAATTTGTAGCGGTCGCCGGGGCCGGCGACCGCGCGCAATCTGCGCGCGGAAGGGACGCGGTTCAAGCTGCGATTACGCCACGAACATCCGCACCGCGGAGGCCATGGTGAGCAGCCCGCCAAAGGCCATGAAGACCTTGCCGATCAGCGAGGTTTCGGTCCAGACGGAATGGTCGCTGGCGATGACCACCCGCGCTTCGGCCGTGGGTCTGGCGACGCGCACGACCGGCTTTTCCGGCGTCAGCGCGCGATCCATTTCGTTGAGCTGATCCGCCGAAACCGCTATTGCGGGTGTTTCCTGTGTCGCAGGGGCCGGTTCGACGGTAGCCGGCTTGCTGCCCATCAGTTTCAGCATGGCGTCAGCCTGTGCCGACATGCTGCCCATGTCCGTCGGCGCATCCTTGCGGTACTGGGCATTGGCGTTGGCGACCGTGTCGGGAATAGTGGCCTTATCGTCCGCCTTGTCGCCAGCATGATCGTCCGCCTTGGCGATCGGCCGTGCCGCATTCTTGTCCGGTTTCCGCGATCTGGCTTCGGTCTTCTTGTCGACCCGGTGCCGGGCAGCCTTGATCGCCGGGGCTGGCGCCTCGGCCGCGTCGCTGGATTCCGCCGCGGGTTCCGGCGCACGTGCGTCGCTTTCCGTCGCCCGCATCGGTCCTGCCAGACACAGCCATAGCGCCGCTGCGACCATGGTTGTGCCGTGTCCGTCAAATTTGATCTTCATGGCAATCTCCCCGCATGCCAGTCCCCTACGGCGCAAGGAAACCCCCGGCCGTGTCCACACCACGGCCAAAAAACGGAATTTTGCGGCAATCCTGGCGAAACCGCGGCGGTGCCGGCAGCTTTTTGCCGGGGATATCAACTACCGGCGTGCATTATTGGCGGTGCCGCCGTAACAAATTAGAATTCGATCCGAATTGAATTGCAGGAGCGCAGGTGCGCGGACGTGACGACGAATGGACCGATCTGATGCGGTCGGCCAATGCGGGTGACAGTGTCGCGTATCATCGGCTGCTCAAGGGCATCGCGCCGGTGCTGCGCGCTGGCGCACGGCGGGGCCTGGCACGGGCCGCGCAGCCGGTCGATCAGGCCGAGGACATTGTGCAGGATATTTTGTTGGCGGTGCATCTAAAACGCAATACCTGGGACCAGACGGCGCCGTTCGCGCCGTGGCTGTTCGCGATCGCGCGCAACAAGCTGACCGACGCGCTGCGCCGGCGCGGCCGGCGGGTATTCGTCAACATCGACGATTTCGCCGAGACGATTCCAAGCGAGCCGCCGGCCGAAACCGTGCCGACCGGTGAGATTGTCGGGCATCTCGCGGATTTGCCGGCGCGGCAGCGCGACGTATTGCAGTCGATCGCGGTGGACAGTGCCTCGATCAAGGCGACGGCCGCCAAACTGTCGATGAGCGAAGGCGCGGTGCGCGTGGCGCTGCACCGTGGGCTGGCCAGCCTGGCGGCGAAGATGCGGAGCGACTGATGATGGATACCGATCGCCTGATCCGGACCCTTGCCGCGGACAATGATCAGCACGGCCGCCCCGTCGGTACCGTGCTGGCAACGGCGCTGCTGGTGGCGTTGCCAGTGACGGCGGCGCTGCTGCTGGTCACGCTTGGCATCCGGCCGGATTTCATGGCCGCGATGCGAAATCCGTTTTTCGATGCCAAATTTCTGGTGACGCTCGCCCTCGCCATTCCAGCCATCGTGATCAGCCTGCATCTGTCGCGGCCCGAGGCGGCGCTCGGGCGCGGGATCTGGCTGTTGTTGCTGTCGCCGTTCATTCTAGTCGTGGCGCTGATCGTCGAAATGGCGATGCCGCAGCGGACGCCGATGATGGTGCGTTTGATGGGCCGCAATTCGATGCTGTGCCTGAGCACCATTCCGGTGCTGTCGATGCCGATCCTCGGTGCGGTCCTTTACGCGCTGCGGCGCGGCGCGCCGGCGCGTCCGGCCGTCGCCGGTGCGATCGCCGGCTTGCTGTCGGCCGGCCTCGCCGGCACGCTCTATGCGGCGCATTGCGTCGACGACTCGCCGCTGTTCGTCGCGACCTGGTACACGCTGGCTACCGCGCTGGTGACGGCGGTCGGCGCGCTCGCTGGATCGAAGTACCTTAGATATTAGAACGTAGCAGCCATCGCCCCGGCCTGGCGTCCGCTGGCGGCGCGGGAAATATCGCCGTTCAGCTCGCGGGCATAATCCTTGAAATCCACTTCCAGCGTGTAGCGCGCCGAGTTCAGCCAGGTGCGCTGCTTGGTCTGGTGAAAAGCACGGACCTCGATTGCCATGTCGGACGGCGAGGCCAGTGCCACCTTGCCGGCCAGCACCGCGGCGATCCAGCGGGCCTGGATTTCGAC
>JACMOT010000417.1 GCA_014377915.1 Tardiphaga sp. | reverse complement strand
TGATCGCCGGCTTGGCGATCATCGGCTTTGGCGCCGAATACATCCTGGCGCTGTTCGGTCCGAACTTCGTTTCCCAGAAGTGGACGCTGATCATCCTGACCGCCGGCACCGCGATGTATGCGGCCGGCGGGCCGGCTTCTGCGATCCTGATGATCGCAGGATTCCAGGCGCGATATCCCCTGATCGTCGCCGCCAATATCGGCATTCGCTTCATCGGTTTCGCGGTGCTGATCCCGATCTGGGGGCTGCAGGGCGCGGCCGCGTCGGCAGCGTTAAGCCTGGCGATCGTGACCGTGGTGCTCAACGTGTTGTGCCGGCGCTGGGTCGGGGTCGATCCGTCGGTGCTCAATCTAATCGTTAAGCCGGCGGCCGTCCTGGTGCACGTCGCAAAGAAGGCGCCATGACCTTGCCGTCCGATCATCGCAGGCAGCCGCGGGTGCTTTTCATCCAGACCCAGGGCGAAAATGCCGGCGCGCAGGAGATCACGCGGCTGGTCGGCGCAGGTCTCACGGCGCGCGGTTTCGATGTGCATCATCTGTTCTTCTATCGCAAGTCGGCGCATTTCAATGAGCCGCCGAACACGCTGTACTGCACGCCGGGGCGGCCGAAAAATCCGATCGCAGCCATGCGGTTCCTCGCCACGCTCGGCCAGCGCATCCGGCAGTTGCGGCCGGATGTGATCCTGCCGTTTCAGCACTATGGCAACACGGTCGGCGGCGCGGTCGCGCGGCTGGTCAGCGCCGCGCCGATCATCGCCAATCAGGTGTCTCCGAAGGCCACGATGAACCCAATGGTGCGCGCCGTCGATTTTGCGCTGGGCAATCTGGCGTTCTTCAAATCGATCGTCGTCAATTCGCATGACATGCTGGTCGACTATTCGCGCTACCCCGCGCCCTACCGATCGCGGCTGCGCTATATCCCGCACGGCTTCGAGTGCAAGCGCACCACGCTGTCGAAGCAGGAAGCGCGACACGCATTTAACCTGCCGCCGGACGCCATCCTGCTCGGCTGCGTCGCCCGTCTGCATCCGATCAAGCGGATCGACAAGGCGATCCAGGCGCTGGTGGATCATCCCGAATGGCATCTGGCGGTGGCCGGGCAGGGCCCCGAGGAAGCCAACCTGAAGCGGCTCGCTGAACAACTAGGCCTCGGCAAACGTGTTCATTTCATCGGGGAGATCGCGCCCGAGCGGATCGGCGACTTCCTCGCCTGTCTCGATGTGTTCGTGTTTCCCTCGGAGTCGGAAACCTTCGGCCTGGCCGCGGTGGAGGCCGCGGGCGCGGGAATCCCGACGGCTGTGACCGATCTGGCGGTGCTGCGCGAAGTGTTGTCCTACAATGGTGAGCCCGCCGCGCTGTTCGTCGATGCGGCAGATCCGCGCCAACTGGCCGCCGGCGTCGCGCGGCTGTTGACCGACGATGTGCTGCGCGAGACCCTGCAACGCAGCGCTGCGGGCCTGACGGTGCGCTACTCGATCGACGCGATGACCGACGCGTACGTCCGCCTGATGGCCGAGATGGGGGTCTCGACATGACCCGCCTGGGGTCGGGTCGATGCTGATCGAGTTGCGCTGCGATCGCGCGCGGCCACGGGCGTGGATGGACGCCTTCGCCGTCGAGGTCGGCGGCGAACGCGCCGATACGCGGATCGTCGGGATCGAGGCTGGCCAGCCGCCAGCCGGGCTCGGCGCGCTGTTCGAGCTGGAGCGCCTGCTGCTGCGCAAGGGCCGGCCGTCCCTGGTCGATCCGGTGAAGCATGAGGGCCGCGCGGCACTCGCGGATTCGACAGCGGCCCCGGAGATCGTGATCGATTTCACCGCCCGGCCGCCCGACGCGGCCAGCCCCGCGCGGATGTATCTGCGGCCCTACTACAACGGCGTTGCCGGCGAGGACGCCGCGCTGGCGGCGATTCTGACGGGCGGCCTGCCGCAGATCGAAATCGTCGATGAGGCGAGTGGCCGGACGATGGACCGGGGATGGCCCTCCGCAGAGATCGCCGCAGGGTTGAGTGGCCATCTCGAGGCGGTCGTCGCGCGGACGCTGACCTTGCTGCGCGCCATCCTGTCGGGAAGCCTGCGGCTGCCCGGACCCGAACGGTTGGACGCTGAGCACCGACCCGGCAAGACGCCGGTGGCCTATGTGGCCGGCGGTCTGGCGCATGCGTTGGCCCGGCGCATCTATCATCTGTGCTGCTACGCCCCGCACTGGCACATCGGCTGGCGCTTGAACGCCGGCGCGGGCGTGTGGGAGAACGGCGACCTGT